>NZ_JADBTB010000109.1:0-15160 GCF_020246405.1 Microcystis sp. M083S1 | reverse complement strand
TTCCCGCCACCGCAGCCCTGTTAATTTTTGCGTTAATCTTCTCTGTGGTTTGATTGCTTACTGTCACCAGCCGAAAAAACCCTCCTTGAAGATGGAATGGGCTTTACCCCCCGCTGCTTAACCCGAACTGGGGTTAGTTAGGACTTGCTGAATAAATCTAAAAACCTTGTTGGGTAAGACTTTTAGACTTTTTGTCAATCAAAAAGTACCAAATATGGGAGTGATCGGGGGGAAAATTCAGGGACTTTTTCCCTGAAAATTAGGTAATTGACCCCCTCAAAATCGGTAAAACCCTACACCCCACACCCCACACCCCACACCCTACCCCCACGAAAAACTTTTTGCCGCAAACCCTAGTTAGAGATGCAATTAAAGTCGTTTCTAATAATTCCTATGTGCAGTCTCACCTAATTTGGCGGATAATGGATGCGGCTGCTACCGTCGATCCTAACTGGTTGATCGATCATGTACGTCCTGCTGCGGAAAAGATACTCGATGAAAAAAGGGCTGATCCCTAGGAAGAAGCAATTAAATGGCTGATTATATATCGGGAAGACGGGAAGAATGGCAAACTTATCAAGAAAGTTTAATTAAGTAGCTGGTTATAATTAAATTAAAAATGGATTTTAGGTTCGATCCCCCCTGCCCCCCTTGATAAGGGGGGTGCCGATAGGCGGGGGGATCCCCCCTTAATCCCCCCTTAATAAGGGGGGCATCTGACAACTTTTAACGCCTACCTACTTAAGGAACATGGACGCAAATCGAAATTTATCGGGTTATTTAAATATCAGGATTTACAATGATTTAAGCTTGTAGCCGTCAGTTATCGGCTAAAACTGGGCTGTTTTTAGCTTGTAGAGTGGACATTGTCCTAATCTTAGGCCTAGTGACATTTCGGGGCAAAGTAGAGTATAATGGAAGATTGGTCTAAACTTATCTCCAGACTACTTATACTGAATATTCATTGTCAAAAAATATGACTGAAACTATTCGCTTTTTGATGTGTTCTCCCGATCATTACGATGTGGATTATGTGATTAATCCTTGGATGGAGGGCAACATTCACAAATCTTCCCAAGAAAAAGCTAGGCAACAATGGCAGCAGCTTTATCATGTTCTCAAAGATCGGGCGATCGTGGATTTAGTCACACCAGAAAAAGGCTGGCCCGACATGGTTTTTACCGCTAATGCAGGTTTAGTTCTGGAAAAAATAGTCGTTCTCAGTCGCTTTTTGCACAAAGAAAGACAGGGAGAAGAACCCTATTTTAAACAGTGGTTTGAAGATAACGGTTTTACGGTTCACGAACTGCCCAAAGATTTACCCTTTGAAGGTGCAGGAGACGCATTATTAGATCGAGAAGGACGTTGGTTATGGGCAGGATATGGCTTCAGAACTGAGTTAGATTCCCACCCTTTAATCGCTAAATGGCTCGATATCGAGGTTTTATCCCTACGTTTAATCGATGAACGTTTTTATCACCTTGATACCTGTTTTTGTCCCCTTAGTGGCGGTTATCTCCTCTACTATCCCGATGCTTTTGATGCCTATTCTAATCGATTAATTGAGTTAAAAATTCCCGAAGAAAAACGCATTATCGTTGAAGAAGCCGATGCGGTTAACTTTGCTTGTAATGCTGTGAATATCGGTCAAATAATCGTCATGAATAAAATTAGTGACGACTTACAACATAACTTAGCCGCAAAAGGATTTGAAGTGGTACAAACTCCCCTAACGGAGTTCTTAAAAGCAGGAGGAGCCGCTAAATGTTTAACCCTGCGTACCACGGAACCCCTAATTCCAGACCATCACGCTAATGTCACCATTGAAAGTCGCATTCTCCAGCTAGAAGGTCATCTGCTCGACGCGGGAATTATGAATAAAGCTCTCGATGTTGTGGTAGGAAATGGGGGCAGCTTCAAGGTTTTAAACTTCACCTTAGGGATTGAGCGCCAAAGTACCTCCTCGGCCGAAGTGCGGGTTTCTGCACCCTCTCACGAGGTAATGGAGGAGATCATGGTACAATTGATCGACCTCGGTGCGGCCGCTCGTCCTCAAGAAATCTGTGATGTCAATACCGCCATTGTCGCTCAAGATGGGGTCGCTCCCGATGATTTTTATGTCAGCACCATCTATCCCACGGAAGTGCGGGTTAACTGTGAATGGGTGCGGGTGGAAAATCAACGCATGGATGCAGCCATCGTCGTCACTGAAAGTCCAGAAGGCAAAACCGCGAAATGTACTCTGCTGCGGGATTTAAAAGCTGGCGATCGCGTTATGGTGGGAGTTGAGGGCATCCGTACTATCCGACAGGCGGAATCCAGGGAACAACGCAACAGCACTCAGGAATTTACCTTTATGGGTGCGGGGGTTTCCAGCGAGCGCCGAGTCGAGTTAACCGTGGAGCAGATTGCCTGGGAAATGCGTAAAATTCGCGACCAGGGCGGTAAAGTGGCAGTAACGGCAGGTCCGGTGGTCATTCACACTGGAGGAGCGCAACATCTCTCCCGTTTAATCCGCGATGGTTACGTTCACGCTTTACTGGGGGGAAATGCGATCGCAGTTCACGACATGGAACAGGCGATCATGGGTACTTCTTTAGGGGTAGATATGCAGAAAGGCATCCCCGTGCGCGGTGGCCATCGCCACCACCTCAAGATTATCAACCTCATCCGTCGCCACGGCAGCATCGCTAAAGCTGTATCGGCCGGGGTATTGACAAAAGGCGTAATGTATGAATGCGTCAAGAATAATGTCCCCTTCAGTTTGGCCGGTTCAATTCGCGATGATGGTCCGCTTCCGGATACGGAGATGGATTTAATTAAAGCACAGGAAGAATATTCGCGCTTGATTCAAGGTGCAGACATGATTCTCATGCTCTCTAGTATGCTCCATTCCATCGGTGTGGGCAATATGACACCGGCGGGGGTAAAAATGGTCTGTGTTGATATTAACCCGGCCGTGGTGACAAAATTAAGCGATCGAGGTTCCGTAGAATCCGTCGGTATCGTCACCGATGTGGGTTTATTCCTGAGTCTGTTAACCCAACAGTTGGATAAGTTAACCCGTCCCTTGGTAGAAACGGTTTAAAACCAAAAATAGATATCGGGTGGGTTACGCTTTGCTAACTCACCTATTTTTATCGGTATTTTCAAGCAATTATCAGAGAAAATTTACCCACTAGAGTCGCCCTAGCTTGCTTTCTTTTTCTAAGTACCTAAGCAAAATTAATTACACATATCTAACCACCTCTTGCCTCTTGCCTCTTGCCTCTTGCCTATCTTTACTAGGAAATTAATTTTGCACGACTACTTATAATACTAAATCTGGTTATTAAGTTCGATCGCCCCTTAGTCCTAGGTTTGATTCATAGTAGGGTTGATTCATGAATCAACCCTACCCTTAGTCCCCCCTTGATAAGGGTGGTGTCTGATAATTTTTAACGCCTACCTACTTAAAGACTGATTATTTATTCCCCTTTTTGCATGAGTGCATGAGCAGAAAACGGGTTTCTCCGAGAACCCGTTTTCTGTGCGTTACTCAACGGATTTAGTATAATAGGGGTTAATCTTCCTATACTTGTCGAACGGCTATGAGTCTGTGCTGAAAAAGCGAAACCCAATCACCCCAAAGGTTACTCTTGGTTGGGTTGACGCAAGGAAACCCAACCTACAATAATTGCTACTCTACTTTTTGCCGCAAACCCTAACTAAGCGCAAGATAGCTGGTGGTTCTCACTCCTTCCGTGGCTTTGTCGATACTGCTCGTTTCTTGACTGTGATTCAGTCTTGTCGCGCCCAAGGCCGTTCGATTTTAACTTTCTTCCGTCAGGCTTTGGCCTCTGTCCATCACCCCTTGAATACGGTTGTCTCTCTTATCCTCACTGCTGATTTTTCTCTCTTTGTCAACCCCTAGACCTGAATATTTACCGAGAAATTAATCAATGCTCAAAAAATTATTGACAGTTGCTGTAGGAACAGCCTTAACGATATTTGGAGTTGGCGGCCCCTTACAGGCGGCTAACTTGGAAATAATCGCCAGTGGACTTGAAAGTCCACGAGGTCTCACCTTTGGTCCCGATGGAGCCTTATATGTTACAGAAGCAGGTAGAGGAGGCGCAGGCCCCTGTATTCCCGCACCGGGAGCCGGACCTAACGGACCAGTAGTTTGTTATGGTAACACTGGTGCGATAACCCGCATTAAAAATGGTACAGCCGAACGCATTGTTACAGGTCTTCCGTCTATTGCTTTACCAATTCCAGAATTCTCTACTGCTATTGATGCGACCGGAATCCATGATATACAATTTGACTCCACTGGAAGAGCTTATGCCATTTTTGGTTTGGGGTCTTCTCCAGAACAACGGGATCAAGTGCTTAATGTTCCTGAATTTGGACAACTGGTCGCCATTGATAATCTCAATGGACAGGTTTCTCTGACAACGTTAGCAGACCTAGCTGAGTATGAAGGGTTGTTTAATCCCGATAATAATAATTCGGGCTTTTTTAATCCCTATAACGATGGCATTGATAGCAATCCCTATGCTTTTTTAATTAAAGATGACACTGCTTATATCGTCGATGCGGCCGGGAACACTTTTTTTAAAGCTAAAACTGATGGTAGCGAACTTACTCTGTTGTCTATCTTTCCTGAACGTCCGATAACTGACCCCTTTACTGAAGAAACCATTGCCATGCAATCAGTTCCTACCAGTGTGGCTATTGGGCCTGATGGAGCTTTTTATATCTCAGAATTCACGGGATTTCCTTATCCAGAAAATGCGGCACGTATTTTTCGCTTAGGGACTGATAATAAACCAGAAGTGTATGCTGATGGCTTCACCCAAATAATTGATATTGCCTTTGATAATCAAGGAGGCTTGTATGTCCTGGAATATGCTACTAGCTCATTAGCTTTTGATATTAGTCCAGGTCTTTTAAGCTACATAGATCCCAAGGGAAATCGCAAATCCATCATCAGTGATGGACTACTTTTCCCGACGGCTTTAGCAATTGGTCCTGATGGTGATATCTATATCTCTAATCTAGGTTACATTCCTGGACAAGGTCAAGTTGTTCGTGTTCAGATTTCAGTCCCCGAACCTAATTCTATAACAGGACTGCTAATTTTTGGCATTTTTGGTGGAGTTTCATTACTGTTACGCCAACGGAAATAATTAATTTAGCCAGGAAGAAATAAATATAGCTATTTTTTCTCAAAATAGTTATTAAATTGCTTGACGAAAACAACAGCTTGTCGGTTGGGTTGATCGATTTAATGCTTGGGACAAAACGGATCGAGGTAATGGTTTGAGGGAACCCCAACATTCTTCAAGACATCGGTGCAGTTGGGTTTTGCTCAAGCGTCGCTAATATTTGACAGACAAGAGTTATTATTGCTCAACCCAACCTACGGCTAACTGCTTACGTTAAAAAGAAATAAATATAACTGTTTTTTCTCCCACATCCAGCAGGTTATTTTGAATATTTTTTATTTAACCTAACCTAGTCATAGAAAGGCTTACAGCTATTTAAGTATTTTGGTCTAAATCTCTCATGGGGGAGATATTGGATGAATTGATACTCCTCTCAATAGCTTAGTCGGACTTGAACCCAAATATACTGCCAAATCATTTATAGACAACAGAAAAGCCTGAAATACTTACCTCGCAATGGTTTTCGTTGTTTTTCAATAAATGAAATTTCGACAAAATAATCTGCTGGGAGTTGCTTGTTAAGTATATATACTTACGTCATCAAGTGCTGAATGTGGGTTTCTCAAAATAATTATCAAATTGCTTGACGAAAACAATGAGAATCTGCGACTATATAGAAAATCAGTTACTGGTCGGATTTTACCAAACTGACTTTAATCAATCCACTATCAACCTGACCCAGGAGAAAAAACATGGCTTCGATTAAAATTGACTCGGATTTACGACCCATCGGTTCTGAACTTTTCCTCGATTCAGAAAGCTATCTGGAGGAACTCTCTGCTGACCAACAGATTAACAATATTGTGGGAGGAACTGGCATTCGTATTGTCATCCGTATCAGATTATTTTGATGAATTGTTCCGTGTCTGAATCAAGGGCGAGTTTTTAACTCGCTCTACTTTTTTTTGATTGCGATCGCCGATCTTGTAGGGTGGGTTAACGTACTGTAACGCACCGCTAACTTTAATCATGGTGGGTTATCAATCAAGATAGATTATGATCTGAAATAGCAAACAGTACAAACCCTTGAATTTCCCATGACATTAGCTTGTAGGTTGGATTGAGCGATTTAATGCTTGGGATAAAACGGATCGAGGTAATGGTTTGAGCGAAACCCAACATTCTTCAAAACAATGGTTTTCGTTGTTTTTCAATAAATGAAATTTCGACAAAATAATCTGCTGGGAGTTGCTTGTTAAGTATATCTACTTACGTCATCAAGTGCTGAATGTGGGTTTCTCAAAATAGTTATTAAATTGCTTGACGAAAACAATGAGAATCTGCGACTATATAGAAAATCAGTTACTGGTCGGATTTTACCAAACTGACTTTAATCAATCCACTATCGACCTGACCCAGGAGAAAAAACATGGCTTCGATTAAAATTGACTCGGATTTACGACCCATCGGTTCTGAACTTTTCCTCGATTCAGAAAGCTATCTGGACGAACTCTCTGCTGACCAACAGATTAACAAGATTGTGGGAGGGACTAAGCCTCCCACCAAGACCGCCATCGGCATTAGTGGATTGGCATTGAACAGCGGAACCCTGGTTGCAGTTAGCCTTGTAGTAGGGAAGATTGGCTAGTAATTAATATCTGATTATCAAAGTGTGAGCATCTTGCTCATACCTTGACTTGAAGAAAGTAAGAGCGAGTGTCTCACTCGCTCTACTTTTTGAGAACAAACCCACGTTAAAAAGAAATAAATATAGCTGATCTTGTAGGGTGCGTTAACGCGCGTGTAACGCACGGCTAATGTTTGGGATAAAATGGAGAAGTTTCAATGCGATCGAGTCCAAGTGCGATCGCTCTGAGAGATGATCGAGGTCAAGCATGACAGTGCAATAACTTCGTTACAGAGATAGGATAGTAGAATAGAGGGGGCTACCATGCCGCTGCTTCAGGCTTTAATTTAGTCTTGTCGATCAGTTATTATCATGAAAGAAAAAGTGTACTTGGATTCCACGGTTCCGAGTTATTACTTTGATGAGCGTGAAGCTCTAAAAACTTTTACCGAAATCACAAGGAAGTGGTGGTCGGAGATGTCCAGTTATTATGATTTATATATTTCGGATGCCGTGCTTCAAGAACTAACCAACGGAAACTATCCGCGTAAAGCTGAAATTATTCATTTGGTTTCGACGATTCCTTTACTACCGCCGACTTCTGCTCTTGAACAAGTTGTCGAGTTTTATCTTGCCTATGCCAGCTATTTCGACATTCAATATCTCGTTACTTGGAATTGCAACCACCTAGCGAATGCTAACAAACGGAAGCATATTCGCGTTATCAATGCCCGCCTTGGTTTGTCAACACCTGAAATTGTCACACCACTTGAACTATTCAAAGAGGAGAATAACTTATGATCCACTCAGAGATTTTGCAAGAAAAAGATAAAACTCAAACAAGATTATCGGAGGAATGCACGTCTATCCATGACTATTTAGTTAAGTCTCGCATTGCTGCGGAAAAGGCTGCGGAATCCTACGGGTTTACTCTCAAGTATGCTGAAGAAATTCATAAAATTCGAGAAGAACACACCAAAGCTTTCAACGTCAACACAACAGCCTCTTAGGTTGGCTTGAGCGAAACGCTATAGATTGATTCTGATTAATTGCCAATTCATTGCCAACACAAGAGTTAGGGCGATAATGATTAGAGGAATTTGGTGAACAAGATACACTATAGCCCAGATGTGGATGCTTTATTAATTGAGTTAAACAATAATCCAATTGCTTACGCAGAGGAGGAAGGGAAAACAATATTACATTATTCCGAGGACGATCAGTTAGTTTTAATCGAGATTCTAGATTTTGGTTGTTCTCTATCGGAAGATGCTAGACAAGAACTTGCAAAATCCATATCTTCTCGTGAATCGATTAAAATATAGTTATTAGTTAATATCCATCTCACAACAATTTAAATCATGAAAGGTATTCAGTATATTGTCGATGAAACAGGAGAAAAAACAGCGGTTGTTATCGATCTAAAAGAATGGGGTCAACTGTGGAATGAGTTTTATCAAAATTTACTCGATCGCTCTCCCGTAAACGAAGACTGGATAAATCGATCGCCTTTTCGAGAAAAATTAGATCAAGCTCTGACGTGGAATGCTAATCATCCACCGCAGTTATCAGATCTAGAATCCCTAAAGAGCAAACTCGACAATCATTAGTGCTGAAGAAAAGGCTAGAAAACTAAGTAGATTGAGCGATGCAAATTCCATCTAAAGCAATTATTCCAGAGGATAAACTTACTCGTTATCTTCTCGTATTCAGAGACAAAGATGACAAATCAAAATTTTTAGCACAAGCAGGATTTACTCTCGATAATGCGGCCAGTTTGCAAAAAGCGATTATTCAGCTAATTACCGTAGAAGATGCGATCAGAGATGGTAAAAATGAATACGGTATCTTTTATCGAGTTGAAGGAATGCTAGAAGGAGTTAACGGAATTAATTTAGCAGTGGTTACAATATGGATACTGCGATACATTGACGACTGTTTTCAGTTTGTTACTCTCAAACCCCGAAAGGATAGATAATTATGGATGTTAGATTATACGATCATGTGGTTCTTTGTCTTGATGTTCCCGAAGACAATCTAAAATCGGGAGATGTGGCAGTATTAGTGGATTTAATCCCCCATCCTAGCAATGGCGAAATGGGAGCAATTTTAGAGGTTTTTAACGCTCTCGGTGAGTCAATTTCAGTAGTTACTGTGCCAATTTCGGCGATTAAACCCCTACAGGCCAATGAAATATTTACCGTCCGCTCTTTGGTGAAAGTTGAATAAGTTAAAATCAAAGAGAATATCCCTATCGCTACAATCTCAACTATCAATGAATCTCCTGAAAGATAGTAAAAAAATTCGTTTTGTTGACCTCTTTTGTGGTTTGGGAGGGTTTCGAGTCGCAATTGAACGAGTTTGTCGCCAAAAAAACTTAGAATCTGATTGTGTTTTTTCCTGTGATATAGATAAAGATGCTCGGTCAATTTATCAGGCTAATTTTGGCGACCAACCCCAGGGAGATATTACCGAAATTGCTGCCCTAGATATTCCCAATCATGATATTTTAATGGCGGGATTTCCCTGTCAACCCTTTAGTATTTGTGGTGATTTAAAGGGGTTTGAAGACACCAGAGGCACGCTATTTTTTGAGATTGCTCGTATTTTAAAAGCCAAACAACCCGCAGCATTTATTCTGGAAAATGTCAAGCAATTGCAGGGACATCAACAGGGAAAAACCTTAGAAGTTATTCTCGATACTTTGCAAGATTTAGATTACTATACCGATTATCGGGTTTTGAATGCGCTTCATTTTGGTTTACCGCAAAAACGGGAACGAATTTTTATCGTTGGTTTCCGAGAAGCGAGAGATTTTATCTGGCCAAAACCAGCTTTATCTAGAACAAGTTTAACGGAAATCTTAGAGGAAAATGTTTCGGATTTTTATTATGCTTCCGAAAAAATTCAAAAAAGTCGCCTTCTGAAAAGAGAGGGAAAAAAACCTTATAGTGAACCGACTATCTGGCACGAAAATAAAGGAGGTAATGTCAGTGCTTATCCCTATTCCTGTGCCTTGCGAGCGGGAGCATCCTATAATTATTTGTTAGTGGATGGGAAAAGACGCTTAACAGAAAGAGAAATGCTACGTTTACAAGGTTTTCCCGATGATTATCAAATTGTCGCCAGTTATCAAACTATGCGAAAATTAACGGGTAATAGTGTAGCGATTTCCTGCGTAGCTGCTGTGGTTAATTCTGTAATCGAGTCTTGGTTAGATGTTGAGCAAGCATCAACTAATTCATTCTCGTTAAATCGACAACTTAATTAAGTTTATTTTCGACTCAGGAGTTTTAGATAGTGGTGATTATTCAAGACGCTTTTAATTGCCTATATAGACAGTCAAAACCTAGGAGATTATAGCTTGTTTGAGTCCTAATTTATATCTCTAAAATTAGCTGACCCATTGCCTTGAGCATTTGGAGCAGATTAATTGCTGATTCAGGATACATTAAATTAAGTTCTGGCATTATCTGATAAGTGGGGTTAGTTTCTTGTCTGAGATAGACGAACATATATTGTAAGCCATTAGTCGCTAATCCCCAAACTGAGGGTTGTCTTTCTAAGCTATTGTAGGCATAAGTCAGTAATTGAGGTAATCCCTGACGTACTTCGATTCCACTCTCTTTAGCTTCAATGACTAAAATCAAAAAAGGGATATTATTGACAGTTGATATCGAATTATTCACCGTGACAATATCAAAGCGTCCGCTAATAGTTTTATCTTCATCCACAAGGATAATATTATCAATCCCTTCTTCAACCCTAATCTTAATCGGATAACGATAAAAACCCGCTAACCGCAATAAGGGAAATAGGGTTAAAACTTTAACTTGTCCTTCTGATGCTTTATCTTCCATCAAATAGGGTCGAAAATCGTTGCGGATTTGAACAAGTTCTAATTTTTCTGCGTCGCTGACGGTTTCCAATGTTAAAAGCTCTGTAAATGAGACATCTTCAAGCTTTTCTTGGAAATTAAGATGACGTTGAACATCCGCAAGGGTTAGTTTACTCGTTTTGATAGTAAGCATTGATTTAGCAAGCAGTACATCGCTGTTCCCATGATAGCGGAAAATAGGTTTCTCGGCTGTTCTTGCTAACAAAATAAGCCAAGACAGAAACACAAATTTAACAATAAAGTTGCTGGGTGGGGTGCGGATTGTTAATGTTGGTTTTTTAAAAGAATTGGTCGCCTTCTAACGCACTTTACACTCGTCGGCCTTTTTTGGGACTGTTAACCCCTATCTCTATAGGTGAGTTAGCAATGGGTAACTAGAATAATAAAGGAGAACCATTGCCGAAAAACGAGAGCGCTATGCCAGAAGAAACTATTTGGATTATCACCGCAGAAGATACCCCCGTCACCCCCGATAAAGATGCGAAAGGAAACGACACCTATGACAATCCCTGGGACACGAGGAAAACTATCACCGAAGCTGCGACTCGTGGCGTAAAAGTGAGCATAGAGAAGCTAGAGACAGAACTTTCCCATTTTCTCCAGCTTATCGGCAAAGTCTTCAATCAAGCACAGAAACAGGTCAACGAGCAAACCGGTTTTAAACTCGATGAAGTAGAGCTTTGCGTAGAGATTACCGGAGAAGGTGAAGTAAAATTGTTAGGGACGGGGATTAAGACCGGCACCAAAGGCGGATTAACCCTAAAATTCAAGCGAGACGAGAAAAACACACCGACTGCGGACTAATGGCGAATCATGGGTTAATTATCGGGATAAATCAATATCAGCGCTTGAAACCGCTCAAATGTGCCAAGCAGGACGCGGTAGAGATGGCGCGTTATTGTCGTGACGAAATTAATTTTGACGAAGTTTTCCTGTTTACCGATGAGTCTGACCCAATAACCGCGCCGAATGGTTCCCAACAGGAGACGAAACCGACGTACACAAATCTAATGGCTTTCCTGCAAGACTTTTTCGAGTCGCAACGCTTAGAAACCGGCGATAATTTCTGGTTTTTCTTCAGTGGTCACGGATTACGCCATCAGGGACAGGATTATCTCGTTCCCAGCGAGGGACACCCAACCTTAATCGAACAGACGACCATTTCCCTCAATTACGTTACCCAACGTTTACGGAGATGCGGTGCAGATAATATCATTCTCTTTCTCGATGCCTGTCGCAACGAGAACGATTTTAGAAATAAATCCGTAGGCTGGCAAAAGCAACAGGGAGTGATAACCATCGCTTCCTGTAGTCCGACGGAGGAATCCTACGAAATTCCCGAACTACAACAGGGTTCCTTTACCTATTCACTTCTAGAGGCTTTACGAATCCAAGGGGAAAATAACTGCGCTACGGTAGAAAGACTCTGTAATCGTCTCCGCGAAAGGATTCCCGAAATCAACCGACAACACAACAAACCCCCGCAAACCCTCCATTCTATTGTCGAACCGCATTATAAAAATCATCTGATTCTGTTACCGAAACAGGCAAAGACTCCCGATATAGAGTTATTGCGAGTGGAAGCTTTAGAGTTGGAAGTGGAGGGAAAGCTAGAGGAAGCGCGACAGTTGATGAGACGAGTTCTGGCTTTGGATACAACCAGACCTAAATACTGGCAAGATTACGACAGAATTAATCGAAAATTAGCACAACAACCCGTCCCACCTTCCCCTAAAACGGAACCGATAAATCGCGAGTCGGCGAAAACGATAACAGAAACCCCGAAACCCGCAGCACCGAAACTGGAAGAAATCGAACTAAAAAGTGCCAAAGGAATCGATTATCGGAACTTAGAGGATTTATTAAAACGGCAGCAATGGAAGCAAGCGGACGAAGAAACCGCAAGAGTGATGCTACAGGTAGCTAACCGAACAAAAGAGGGATGGCTACGGGTAGAAGATATCGATAATTTTCCCTGCGAGGATTTGCGAACCATTGACCAATTATGGGTTAAATATAGTGGCGGTCGCTTTGGTTTTTCCGTGCAGGCGAAAATCTACCGCGAACTCGGTGGGACGCGGGAGTATAATGAAAGAGTTTGGAACGCTTTCGGAGATAGGGTAGGCTGGCGAGTGAATAATATCTGGATATACTACAAAGATGTTACTTTTGACCTAAAAGCACCCCTAGGACACCTCCCTACCGTAGGACACCTCCCTACGGGGTGTTGGGGGGGGGGTTGGGTGGTGGGGAGTCGTTTCTTCTCTCGCGTCGAGACTTGTAAAATGTAACATATAAAGGTTACAGCCAATTTTTAAGAATCAGATATAACATGAAAGTTAGAGATGTAATTAGATTACTAGAACAAGATGGATGGTATTTATCGAGAACAAGGGGAAGCCACCGACAATTCAAACATTCTCTGAAATCAGGTTTAGTTACTGTTCCGGGTAAGCTGTCCGATGATTTAGCGATTAAGACTTTACGGAGTATTTTCAAACAAGCTCAATTGAATAAATATCTAGAAGAAGGAGACAATAACTAATGCGTTACGCGATTATTATCGAAAAAGCTGAAAATAACTATTCCGCTTATGTTCCTGATTTACCCGGTTGTGTTACTACAGGTAAAACCCTAGAGGAAATCACAGAAAATATGAAAGAAGCAATTCAATTTCATCTGGATGGATTACAAGAGGAAGGGCTGCCAATTCCCCAACCAGCCACCTATTGCCAGTATATCGAAGCGTAACCGATCACCTGCATCCTGTCCGCGACTTTTATCTGTTAACATGGAACTGTAAACATATTACTAATGCTCAAATGCAGAAAAAACTTCTCAATATATGCGCGGATTTCGGCTACAAATTACCGCTAATCTGTACAGCTTACGAGTTAATGGGAGAATGAGCTATGTGGGAAGATGAAATACTCGAAGAAATTCATAAGATTAGAGAAGAACACGCCAAGTCTTTCAACTACGATATAAAAGCGATTTGCGCCGATTGGAGGGAGAGACAAGCGAAAAGTGGTAGAAAATTAGTTCGGTTAAATACCGCCCAAAACATGACAAAAAATAGCAAAAATGATACTATTGAGAGAAACAAATGCTAGAAATTAACAAAAGCTATGTATTAGACAAAGATCAAAAGCCGATTGCTGTTCAGATTCCCATTGCTGAATTTGAAAAAATCGAAGAAATCCTTGAGGATTACGGACTAGGAAAACTCATCGAAGAAGTTGAAAATGATCAAATCCTAGACAAAGAAAAAGCCTTACAATATTTAGAATCGCTTAAAAACAAAAATGTGGAAGGTTGAATACAACAAGAGATTTTTAAAAGAATTAGCCTCTTTGCCAAAAGACATACAATCTCGTATTGAGTTGATCGTATTTTCCGAATTAGAAACTGACAATCCTTTTGAATTAGACTATCTGGATAAAATGAAAGGACATAAAGATAAATATAAAATTAGAGTTGCAGATTATAGGATTGGCCTGACTATTGATAAACCCAATGGCTCTCTTAGGTTTGGTGGGCAAAATGTATTCTAAGATACATTCTTCCTAGCGAGCGAGTGGAAGGAACCACAAAGACACAAAGGACACAAAGATTGATCGATCCTATATAAGTTAAACTTATCACACAGAACCTAGAAGAGCCACCCAATCAAACCATCATCTGTCAACGGGTCGCACATCGTAGAGAAATTTACAAAACTTTTCCTTGATAGAAAGATACCGCTATCTTTATCTGTCAGTTGCTGATCTTTTCTCTACCAAACGATATACCTATTCCGCTATGATAGCCGACTCAAAATTATTTATATTTTAGCGGGAACCAATGAAGACATCAGCATTTTAATCGATGAATAGGGAAATTGGAACTTTGAATTATGTCTATATACAAAGTCAGCATTCATCCCATCGCTAAAAGCGAGGGAATTCTGCTGACACTCAGTTAAATGCAGTGAGAGCTTATTGCCTCAAACCAGAGGATGTCACAGCACTATATTGGTAACAGGTAAACTATACACTCCAGCCATCGCCAATTGAAAGTCGCTGACTGCATCGCCGTTGATATCCCCGCAAAGGAGACCGCCGTTAAAGCGCAGTTGTCCCGCTTGACCTGAAAAATCCGAGGCACCAATAAACGTGAAACTCTGATTACCAGCATTGAGGGAGTTGGCATCGATGCCAGAGACGTCAATAGTATCAAAACCAGTATTGAAATCGAGGATTTTGTCTTGGTTTGCGCCTTGACCGATTTCATCAACGGTGTTGAAGATAAAACGGTCCCGACCTTCACCTCCCGTTAGTTGATCTGACCCTAATCCTCCGATAAGTTTGTCCTCACCACCGCCACCAATAATGACATCATTACCAGTGGTGCCAGTGATATTATCATTCCCCCAATAGCCATGGATTTGGATATTGTCACCGACAAAAGCAGTATTAGAAAAGTCGAGTTTATTGTCACTCC
>NZ_JADBTB010000108.1:0-2803 GCF_020246405.1 Microcystis sp. M083S1 | reverse complement strand
TCATAATTCATAATTCATAATTCCCCCACTCCCCAATTCATAATTCATAATTCATAATTCCCCCACTCCCCAATTCATAATTCATAATTCATAATTCCCCCACTCCCCAATTCATAATTTATAATTCATAATTCCCCCACTCCCCAATTCATAATTTATAATTCATAATTCCCCCACTCCCCAATTCATAATTTATAATTCATAATTCCCCCACTCCCCAATTCATAATTTATAATTCATAATTCATAATTCCCCTACTCCCCAACCCCCAACTCCTTGCTGATTCCGAAAAAAAAGGGGTAGGCAAAGGCCCACCCTAGGATTAATGATTATTCAATCAAACCTTAGACATCGTAGTAGAGAGAGAACTCGTAGGGGTGGGGACGTAAGCGCATCGGGTTAACTTCGTTATCGAGTTTGTAGGTGATCCAGTTTTGGATAAAGTCTTCGGTAAAAACACCAGAATCGGTCAAGAAAGCGTGATCTTTTTCGAGACTTTCCAGAGCTGCTTCTAGAGAACCGGGGGTAGAGGGTATTTTTGACAATTCTTCGGGGCTGAGTTCGTAGATATCCACATCGAGAGGTTCCCCCGGTTCAATTTGATTTTTAATCCCATCGATACCGGCACAGAGCATGGCGGCAAAAGCGAGGTAGGGGTTAGAAGTGGCATCAGGACAACGGAATTCTAAACGTTTGGCTTTTGGGTTGCTTCCCGATAAAGGAATCCGAATCGAAGCGGAGCGATTACCTTGGGAGTAGGCCAGGTTTACGGGGGCCTCAAAACCGGGGACGAGACGCTTGTAAGAGTTGGTGGTGGGGTTAGTTAAAGCTAAGAGCGCGGGAGCGTGTCTAAGCAAACCACCGATGTAGTACAATGCCATTTGGCTAAGTCCGGCGTATTTATCCCCAGCGAACAGGGGTTGACCATCTTTCCAGATAGACTGGTGAACGTGCATCCCGGAACCATTATCACCAAAGATGGGTTTGGGCATAAAGGTGACGGTTTTACCGTATTTCTTGGCCACGTTCTTAATGCAGTATTTATAGGTCATCAAGTAGTCGGCGGCCCGTACTAGGGTAGAGAATTTAATCCCTAACTCGTTTTGACCACCAGTAGCGACTTCATGGTGATGTTTTTCGATGGGAACTCCGCAGTCGGCCATGGTTAAGAGCATTTCCGTGCGAATGTCTTGAGAGGTATCGGTGGGACTAACGGGAAAATAACCCTGTTTGTAGGCGGGTTTATAGGCGAGATTTCCGTCTTTTTCGTCTTTACCGCTATTCCAACGACCTTCGACACTATCCATGTAGTAATAGCCGGAGTTGGCGGTTTGGTCAAAACGAGCGCTATCAAAGAGGAAAAATTCTGCTTCCGGTCCAAAAAATACGGTATCACCTAAACCGGTACTGCTAAGATAATCGATCGCTTTCTGAGCAATAGAGCGAGGATCGCGGCTATACCATTCACCGGTTCTGGGTTCTTTGATGCTACAGATCATGCTTAGGGTAGGTTCCTTGTAGAAGGGATCGATCCAAGCAGTGGTAGGATCGGGAACCATGGCCATATCGGATTCGTTAATTGCTTTCCAACCGCGAATACTGGAACCATCGAAGGCAACACCATCGCTGAAAGAGCTTTCATCGATTTGATCGTAGTAGAACGAGCAGTGTTGCCAGATACCTGGCATATCAATAAATTTCAGGTCGATAATCTTAATATTGTTGTCCTGAATCATTTTCAAGACTTCTTGTGGCGTTTCGGGCATGGAAAACTCCTTTGACGTATGGATCGGTTCTTAAGCTTCTCAAAAAAACCATCCTAAACAGTCACTTTGACCGTTTTTGTATTTTTCGATACAAAATCTTTGATCCTAGCTTGAAAAAATCTGTAATTTCCTTGTTCAGGTCGGTAATGGCTCCGAATGGCGATTTGCCCATCGGCTTCTACTACCTCTTGCTATAGCTCAAGGAGGTTCGTTTGTGCAAACATTTGCCGTCTAGAGATTTTCTGCTCACTTAAAAGCTTATACATTTTACCCCAGATACTCAAATACACCTCGAAGAAAAGATTTTGTTAACAAAGTGTCATACTAGATCCTGTTTTAAAAAATGATAACAATCAGTCATAAGTTAGCTTGACTGCTTCTGTATCTATCTTTCAGTTCCTCTGAACTTAGATGTTCGGCTAAGTAAGCTTTCTTGGGCATTTTATATCCTCGTCTTTACTCGTTTTATTATAACAGGATTTAGTATGACGGGCCTTTTAGGTCAGGCCATGTCCCTTTTTCTTGACTTCTACCTGCTAAGCTGAGAACTTCCCACTGTCCAATCTGCTAATTTCACACTTTCTTTAGATTTATAGTCATTTCAATTAAGATTGAGAATATAAATGCCAGAGTTCATAAGATTTTCATCGGTCTAGATTGTATCAGACTTATCTGAAATGACTATATCTTCTATCTTGATGTCTGATCGGTTTTGGCAGTGTCTGACCGTTTCCGTTCCTAGGAAATCGTGAAAAGAAAAAAAGAAGTGATCAAGTGCTAAGTAGGTAGGCGTTAAAAGTTGTCAGATCCCCCCGCCTATCGGCACCCCCCTTATCAAGGGGGGCAGGGGGGATCGAACCTAAAATCCATTTTTAATTTAATTATAACCAGCTACTTAATTATGAGATGATCGATGCAGGAAGAAAAAGCGATATTTAATATCAACAATACTTTTTATCGACCGGAGAGTAAAATCGTCCGAGATTTAGGAGTTTTAGGGGCGGCAATTGCCCAAAAAGAGCGGGGCAGTTTGCGGG
>NZ_JADBTB010000107.1:0-72175 GCF_020246405.1 Microcystis sp. M083S1 | reverse complement strand
TGAAATGGGGCGAAAGTCTGTGGACTCTGTGTAAGACAGTACATGGTTTTTTAACTGTGGTATGCGACGGTGGTGGAAGCAGAAACTTAAATCGTGAGGTTTAGGAATCGCCGCACTTTTAGGGCGGCGAGGATGTCAAAAAATAATTATTGCTAATATCTGTCCCCCGCTCTTGTCCTGATCAGGCAAACTAGGGGGATTTTTAGCACAAATAGGGAAAAGTAGCAGAAATCTTAATAAAAAGTAAAAATGCTGCAAATGTAACAGATTTTAACCAGAGAGTTGACCTATCCTTAAGGGAAAGATAAAAGCGATGTCTGTGGTTTTTTTAAGATAACTCTCGATTAGGCCTAGGTGTAGTGTACCGATGGTAGGCTAAACTATGGAACGATTATCGTGACTTGAGTTGGGAGTTATATTTAATGTACAGTCCGAGTACACTAGCGGGAAACCGTTTATTTGTTTACGAAGTGGCGGGTCTCAATCAAAACGACAATACTGACAGCTTGGATTATTCAATCCGTCAGAGTGGAAGCGTGTTCTTCACGGTTCCCTACAGTCGCATGAATCAAGAAATGCGTCGGATTACCCGTTTAGGTGGTCGTATCGTCAGCATCAAACCCTTAAATGGGATTGCCCCCGTAGCAACTTTTTCTAGTGCCTCCACACCACAGCCAATCGCTCAATCATCGCCCGTCACCGAACAGACCAAGAAAAAGGCCATGACTCAAGCGAAAGAAAAAACAGATATCCCCGTCAATATCTACCGTCCGAATCAACCCTTTATCGGCAAATGTATCGAGAATTATGCTCTCGTTGATGAGGGGGGTATCGGTATCGTACAACACGTCACCTTTGACCTTTCTGGGAGCGATTTACGCTATTTAGAAGGGCAAAGTATCGGTATTATCCCCCCGGGTACCGATGCTAATGGCAAACCTCATAAATTGAGACTCTATTCGATCGCCTCCACCCGTCATGGTGATAAATTAGACGATAAAACCGTATCCCTCTGCGTGCGTCAGTTGGAATACCAACACCCAGAAACCAAGGAAACGGTTTATGGAGTTTGTTCCACCCATCTCTGTAATGTAGAGGTGGGCGCTGATGTGGCTATTACCGGCCCCGTGGGTAAGGAAATGCTGCTACCCAGTGATGAAGATGCCACTATCATTATGATGGCCACCGGGACGGGAATCGCTCCTTTCCGGGCTTTCCTCTGGCGGATGTTCAAGGAACAACACGAAGATTATAAATTCAAAGGTCTAGCTTGGTTGATTTTCGGAGTTCCCAAAACGGCCAATATTCTCTACCAAGAAGAATTAGAGAAAATCGCGGCGGAATTCCCCGATAACTTCCGTCTCACCTATGCCATCAGCCGGGAACAGCAAAATCCCCAGGGCGGCAGAATGTATATTCAACACCGGGTAGCCGAACACGCTGACGAAATCTGGAATCTACTCCAAAGTCCCAAAACCCACGCTTATATGTGCGGACTGAAAGGGATGGAAGATGGTATCGACGATGCTATCAGTGGTGCTGCCGCTAAAAATGGCACCGATTGGTCTGTCTATCAGAAACAACTGAAAAAAGAACATCGCTGGCACGTAGAAACCTACTAAACCAAAAAGGTTCTCTGAAAATTTTTTCGGGTGGGCATTGCCCACCTTTTTTGTCTTGGTTTCGGTTAAGATAAGTAGCTGGTTATAATTAAATTAAAAATGGATTTTAGGTTCGATCCCCCCTACCCCCCTTAATAAGGGGGGTGCCGATAGCTGGGGGGATCCCCCCTTAATCCCCCCTTAATAAGGGGGGCATCTGAAAGTTTTTAATACCTATCTACTTAGGTTTTTTAAAAGACCTTTAAAAAGATGAAATTCTCTCGACGCTTTTTTCCCGTTTTCCTTGCCCTCTGCTTACTGTTTATTTTGCTGCCCCGGGCCTGGAGTTTTACTAATAGCCAAAAACAAATTCTGGCAGATTTAAAAACAGCCGAGATTATTTATCTGGGAGAAAGACACGATAGTCAAGCCGATCATCAGGCCCAATTAGCTATTATCAAGTATTTACAGGCTAATAATCCCCAAATAGCCATCGCTTTCGAGATGTTTCAACGTCCTTACCAAATCTATTTGGATCAGTATTTAGCCGGCAAAATTAGCGAAAATCAGTTAAGAGAAAAAAGTGAATACGACCAACGTTGGGGATTTGATTGGGAATTTTACGCCCCGATCCTGCGCTTGGCCAAGGCGAAAAAACTACCATTGATCGCCCTCAATACACCCACGGAAATCACTAGAAAAGTGGCACAGGAGGGATTAGAAAGCCTCTCCACCTCAGAAATGACCTACATTCCCCCTAAAAGCGAAATAAACCAGGATAACGAAGAGTATCGTCAACAGATCCTAGCCGTTTATCAGCAACACACGGGGGGCAAAAGTCAGGGATTCGATCGCTTTTTTTTGGCACAGGTTCTCTGGGATGAAACCATGGCCGATGCGATCGCTAAATTCTGGCAAGCTCATCCCGAATATCAGATCATCGTCCTAGCAGGAAAAGGTCATATTGCCTACGGTTACGGCATTCCCAGTCGAGTCCAAAGAAGATTAGGCGATCGCGTCAGCCAGCGTTCGGTTTTCTTGGGAGACGCTCCCCAATCATCACCGGAAGAAACTAAAAAACCCGCCGATTATTTTTGGCAAGGGCAAAATTAAGCCAGTCAGGAGCTAGGAAGCAAGGGATGATAAGCTAAGAAGCCAGTCTTTAAATTTAGTAGATAATAAGTCTGAAAAACTGAGGCTATTTTATGATTAATTTAACCTGTCAAGATACCGAAACACTCGATCGCATTTTAGCTGTGACTCGTGCCGTGGGTTGGGGTGGTGCTAAAATTCTCCAATCCTACCACCGGGGTGAACAGGATTTAGCCGTTAACAAGAAGAAAAAAGGCGGACCGGTGACGGCGGCGGATTTAGCGGCAAATAACTATATTTTAGGGGAATTACAAACAAATTTTTCTGATATCGACTTTGGTTATCTGAGCGAGGAAACCCATCAAGGCAATGAAGCTATCCCGAAAGATTGGGTATGGATTATCGATCCTTTGGACGGAACCCGCGATTTTATCAACAAAACGGGAGAATATGCCCTACATATCGCTTTATGTTATCAGGGAAGACCGATGATCGCCGTGGTTGCCTTACCGGATCAAGAAAAACTCTATTTTGCCCAAAAAGGAAAAGGTACTTTTCTAGAAACTAGCGACGGAAATATTACACAGGTAAAAGTTGCCAATAAAGATAAAATTACCGATCTCTATCTGGTAGTTAGTCGTACCCATCGTGACCAACGTTTTGATAATTTATTAAGTCAAATACCCTTCTTAGGTAAAAATTATGTGGGTAGTGTGGGCTGTAAAATTGCCACGATCCTCGAACAAAAATCCGATGTTTATATCTCCCTATCGGGGAAATCGGCCGCTAAAGACTGGGATTTTGCCGCTCCAGAGTTGATTTTAACGGAAGCAGGCGGCAAATTCTCCTATTTTGACGGTCAACCCGTGCGCTATAATCGCGGCGATGTGCGGCAATGGGGGGGGATCATGGCCAGTAATGGTCCTTGTCATCAACAACTTTGTCAGTTGTCCACGGCAATCCTCGCCCAAATTGATGCCACTGTCTAATTTCTGCTCTCTTATTCTTTGTGTGATCGGTTTAACTTATATAGGAGCGATCAATCTTTGTGTCCTTTGTGTCTTTGTGGTTCGTTCTAGTCCTTCGCCGGCGGTACTGTATCTTAGAATACATTTTACCCACCAAACCCAAGAGAGCTTAATTTCTGCCCCCCTAACCGAGAATCAGAGATCGGTAGAATGGAAAAAAACCAGATCGAGCAATGTTACGGTTAAAAACTTGGCAAGGGTTGATTTTAGCAGTTCCGATCGCCGCCGTGGTCATCTTTCTGATCGTGGCCGCCAGTGTCCAGATCAATCAATGGGGTTTGAATTGGATTTGGGCAGTTTTTACCCTGATTTTTGTGGCTTGGCGCTTCCTGTTGGTCAAATGGACGCGCCCAGCAGTCGGGGAAATTGAAGCCACCATTGGGGAAATTAAGGCAGAATTAACCCCTCCCGACGGTGATTCTGGGGGAAATGTCGAGGAAATTATCGAGAGGATTATCGTCGAGGCCCGCAATGATCGCCCGGTTTGGGAAGATTGGGCGACTTTTTGGCAACGCTGTCAGGATTTGGTCAGTGCCATCGCCCATATATATTACCCCGATGTCAAGTACCCCTTATTAAATATTTACATTCCCCAGGCCTACGGTTTAATTCGGGGAACCGTGGATGATAGCGATCGCTGGATGCAGAATCTTTCCCCGGCCCTGAATCAAATCACCATCGGCCAAGCCTATCAAGCCTACGAAGTTTATCAAAAATTGCAACCCTCGGCCCAGAAACTTTGGCAGGTCTGGAATTGGGCGCAATGGGTAATCAATCCCGCTGCGGCTGTGGCTAAAGTTGCCAGTCAAAAGTACAGCGATCGAGCGGATCAGCAATTATTAGTCAATTTAGGGCAAGTTTTGCGGGAAAATGCCCTAAGAAACCTCTCTCGCCAAGCGGTGTTACTCTACAGTGGCGGCAATCTCGCCCCAACTCTCCCCACCAAGACCAAAATCGCCACCACTACTCTCAAGGAAATTCTCGCCCAAGCTGAACCGATCACGGAAATCGATCGCCAACCGGTTAACATTCTGCTGGTTGGACGCACCGGGGCCGGCAAAAGCAGTTTAATCAATACTCTCTTTCGGGCCGATTTAGCCCAAGTGGATCTATTGCCCAGTACCGATGCCATCCAATCCTACCATTGGCAAACCCCAGAAGGGGACGAGTTAATCCTCTGGGATACCCCGGGCTACGAACAGGCAAATCGGGCTGATGATCGGCAAAAGGTTCTTAATTATGCCAAAAACGCCGATTTATTGATTCTTGTCACCCCCGCCCTCGATCCCGCCCTGGCCATGGATGAGGCTTTTCTTAAAGATTTGCAACAAACTATTGACAATTTACCAGTTATAGTCTGTGTTTCTCAAGTTGATCGCCTGCGTCCGGTGCGAGAGTGGCAACCTCCCTATAATTGGCTGACGGGAGAAAGTCCCAAAGAAGTCAATATCCGCGAATGCTTGCAGTATCGGGCGGAATTATTCGAGGATCTCTGCGATCGCATTTTGCCGATGGTCAGTCAACAGCCGGATAGAGAAGCTTGGGGGGATGAGGAGTTATCAATCGCTTTACTGGGGGCAATTTCGCCCGCAAAACAGTTGCGTTTAGCCCGTTTTTTAGCGGATTTAGAAACTCGAACCCTGGCAGCGGCGAAAATAATCGATCGCTATACTTTACAGATGGCCACGGGGCAAGGTTTAACGGCCCTATTAAAAAGTCCTATTCTAGGTTTTATCTCCACTTTAGCCACAGGAAGACCGACCTTAGCCTATCTTTTAGCTGAACAAATTCCTGTGGAACAATTACCAGTAGCGATCGGTAAATTACAGATGGCCTATGAGCTTTCTTCTCTCTTAAATCCAGAGAATAAAAGTTTTGATTTATTGGCACTTTGGCCAATACTATTAGAAAATTATAGCACTGCCGACAAGGAAGCTTGGGCCTGGGGTCATGCTCTGGTAGAATATTGGACAAAGAACCTATCGATCGAACAGTTCCGGTCAAGTTATCAGGGGTATTTAGAAACGATAAAAACAGGCCTTTAACCAGATTAATTAAGCTAAAACTTTATTCCACTTCAAAAGTATAGGAGAGTGGGGAGGAGAGGTTTCTGGGGTTGAGATTTCTAGCCTTTGTACTAAAATTACCAATGGGAGAGATTTTTTCGTGTTTTTTTAAAAGTTCTATTCATTTCTTTCATTTTCAGAGTTTTCATCGTTAGTTTTCGACGAACTACCCAAACCACTAAAATAAAAGGCGGTGACTGCTGTAGCTATTGGCCCTAAAAAAGTATAAATTGTCTTAGAAGAATCATTAATTAGGGTTGCCGCTTTATCCACTCTACTTTGTACTTCTTGTTCTTCGATAGCTTTCAAATTTATATTTAAATTAAAAATTCCAAGAGAAGCAAAAGAAATGAGACAAATAGAAAGAATTTGTAAACCAGCAGTGGTTAACAATCCCAACCAAAGCCACCTTGCTAAGGAACCAGCTACTTTAGTATTAAAATTATGTCTTTGGTCTGAGGGTGATATAGCTGTAGCTGGTTTACCAAATTCAGATACTTCATTGTCTAAACGATAAGCATCCGGATTCTTCTTTAGAAGATGATGCACAGAGTTCCCTTGAGTTGGAAGAGCCAAAGAAGCGCTGAGGTCTTTTGGCTTGTTAACTTCCTCTGTCTCATTTTTTGAATCACTGGTCATAACTAAACAATTAGTAGTGGTCTCTGTTCATTACCTTTTTGAAGTATTAATTGAGTATCTTCTTCCGTCTCAGTTTTAGCATATAAAGCCATGAGTTTTAATCCTTTACGAATGACTTCAGACTCTGTTAAGCCTAGCTCCTTAGCTATTTCTTTAAGATATTCAGAGTCCTTTTGACTAAGATTTACTCGAAATTGTCTGGTAGCCATTTTTTTTTGTTAATTTAGTGAATGGATTGTATCGATTCACTGATAACTGATCACTAAGGTCGAGAAGAGCCATTTTTACCATTGAGGGCTATAGTAGGGTCAATTCATGAATTGACCCTACAGTCTGATTTAAGGGTTGTCATCGTCCTTTCTTATAGATGTCCATAATAGTCTGCCTTTAGAAACTTAGCATCCTAAGTCACAGTATCCCATCTTACCCTAATTACACCAGATATGTCAACCCTAATTACACTAGATATGTCAAGCAATTACACTAGATATGTCAAGCAATTACACCAGATATGTTAAGTCAACATAAACGAGTCCTGACGGTACTTAATGGGTGCATAGGTCAAATACCATCGACTTATCGACTTATTTGCTATTAAAAAGCTATTTTTCGCAAATTTTAACTAAAATAATCTTAGGTTTTATTCATCATTAGGTACAACAGGGGGTATAATAGGGTATTTAGTAGGTGGTATTATATATACATATATGCAAGACCTAGCAATGGGTATATTGTGGGGTTTAATAGATACCACAGTGCTGAGTTCCTATGGTATGATAGTTCCATCAACTTTTAGATAGATAAAAGTATGGCAGACACAACTAAACAAGTGAGTATGCTAGAATTGGAGTTAGAAGATGATCTAATCAGACAAATTGAAGATGTAGCTGATTCTGGTTGTTTTTCAAAAGATGAATTATTACAAAGTATTTTAGAAGCATGGAGACATCATCAAGCCTATATACATAGACTTGAAAATATGGTTCAAACAATCAATATTAAGTAATTCGATTTGAGGGTAATGTGGAATGATTACTATCAAATGATTCCCTGCTTATTGTTTTGAGCTAACAAAAAATTTTATCACTATTTTCTTGAACAACAGTCTATTAAACTTTCATAACAAGTAACCCTGAGACAATTATCATTTTTAGCAATTATTGAGATGTTAATTTGTTGTAAGCAGAAATAATCGCCGCATTTTCCCAATCATCATCAAAAGGAAGCGCATCGGAATCTGACAAAGCATTAGCCTAGATTTCTAGATCACCCATCGATTTAACTCGCTCCCAATCGGTTAAATTATTAATATCTGGGGGATTATTTGTTATATTTATCCTTCCTAAAGCTAGTCTTTCCAGATGCTGTGGCCAGTGCAGAACTACAGTGATATACTAAGGATAACTTGATCAATACTTTCTAGGGAGATTTTGCTATCAATTCCCAGAAAGTATCGAGGTTTAGGTTTTGCGTCCGAGAAAATTAATAATCTGGGGACTAATTTCTTTTGACCAATGTTCTTGGGGATAGTGTTTCGCTTCCGCGAGGGGGATTAATTCCACTCCTGATTTAGTAGCTAATTTTTCAACGGTGACAGAAGATAACCAAGGATCCCCCATTCCCCAGACAAAAAGGATAGGTTTTTCAAAGTTCTCTAAACCTGTCTCAATTTCTGCCATAGTTTTCGATAGGTTTAAATTGCGAATCGTGGCCACCAAAGCGCGACCCACTGCCGAAGTTTTTAGATAAGGTTGACGGAAAATAGCCAGATCTGCATCACTAATCACAAAACCGCTACCAGTTTCTAAAGTACGATCGACTAATAAGGGGTCTTGAGTCGCCATATCTCCGAGGAAAGGTAGCCCCCATTGTTTCATTATCCAGGGTAATTTAACATCACTGGAGAGGGGAGTATTTAAAACGATCAAGCGCTCAATTTTATCGGGATTTTCTAGGGCGTATTGTAAACCGACGGAGGCTAAAAAACCCTGGACAATCAGAGAGATTTTCGGCAATTGGAGAGCTTGAATAAAATCGGCCAAGGCTTGACAAAAAGCGCTAGGTGTGTAGGCGAAATCTCTGGCATCGGGTTTAGCGGATAAACCGGAACCGATCCAATCGGGGGCAATGGCATTAATGTTATATTCTTCTAAACTGGTCAATAATTCCCGCCAAATATAGCCATGGGCGGGTAAACCATGGAGTAGGATCACGGGGGTTGTGTCCGGTTGTTGAGCGGGGTTAACCTGTCGATAAAACCACTTGAGAGAGCCGACTTCGAGAAAACTTTCTAAAATAGCCATGGTTAATGGGGGATTAATAATCATTAACCATTGTCTAACGTCTAGGAACCGATCGCACCGGCAAATTTTCCACCCCGGCAGTTATAGGGAGCTTGCGTCGAGACTTTGTGCTTCTCCGGGGGTTAAGGGCAAATGAAGACCGCATTCTTGTTTTAAACCCTTGAAACGGGTGTCTCGTTCGTTGCTATCATCGGCGGTTAAAGGCCGACTGGAGTGCCAATCGCCGACGGAGACATAACCCAGATCAAAATAGGGATGGTAGGGGAGATCGTATTTAGTCAGATACTGGTATATGGTTTTGGCATTCCAGTCAAGGATCGGTAATATTTTGTAACGTTCGCCCTGTTGATTGACCCATTGGAGAGTTTTGCGGTGGTCGGTTTGGTCGCGACGTAAACCGGCTAACCAAGCGGTGGCCTTTAATTCCTTCAGGGCCCGTTGCATCGGCTCCACCTTGCGGATTTTGTCGTAGAGATTGAGGGAGTCGAGATCGTTATTTGACCACAGTTTACCGTGGATTGCTTCCATGCGGGCGGGACTGAGGGGAGATTGATAAACTTTCAGGTTTAAATGGAGGCGTTGGCTTAAGTCTTCGGCAAATTGATAGGTTTCCGGAGGAAGATAGCCGGTATCGATCCAAATGATGGGAATATCGGGGATAATTGCGGTGACGAGGTGCAACATTACTGCCGCTTGAATGCCGAAACTGGTACTCATCACTAAACCTTCCCCAAAGGTGGCCGCGGCCCAAGCGACGATTTCTGCGGCGTTAGCGGAGTCAAAACGTTGATTAATTCTGGCGAGGTCGAGGGATAGAGGGGAGGAAAAAGACCGGTCGGCAGTGGGGATGAAGGCAGTTTCTAGGGCCTGTGCATGAGAATTGAGTAAGTGTAAATCTGGCATTCTGGCTAAGATTTAAGGTGTACAGTAGCGGCGGATACTGATAGAGTCCAATCTATCCCTGTGATTGGATTATAGCATTGGGCCATCGGCCCGCTCTAGCTATTCCTTTTCCTTTCCAGAGCCTGGTTATTCGATCGAGGATAATGGAACTATCAGACCTCAATTGTATCTTAGTCGCTGATTTCAGGATAATTGGCCTCTCAGCCCCGCTACTGCTAGAAAAGTTACTATTTAGGGTCTGCTGAAAAAGTTTTTCGTGGGGACAGGGTGTGGGGTGTGGGGTGTGGGGTATGGGGTGTAGGGTGTAGGGTTTTACCGATTTTGAGGGGGTCAATTACCTAATTTTCAGGGAAAAAGTCCCTGAATTTTCCCCCCGATCACTCCCATATTTGCTACTTTTTGATTGACAAAAAGTCTAAAAGTCTTAGCCAACAAGGTTTTTAGATTTATTCAGCAAACCATATTTAGTAATTCTTTACTTTAAGTTAAGAAACTTATCTAAGGCTAGAACCATATTCGGCGGCCAACGGCGCACGCTTTTTACCCAGTCGAGGTCTTGATAGCGGGTATCCATGCCGACGGCGGCTACCCAATTGCTTTCCGCTTCTCCCTGTTGTCCTTGGGTCCATAAAACGGCGCTTAAGGCGGCTCTGACATCGGGGAACATGGGGTATTTGCGGGCAATATTCCGCATTTTTTGGACTGCTTCGGGATATCTGCCCAATTCGTACAGGGCCAGAGCCAGATTAGCTTGCGCCCAGGCAAAATTCGGGGCTAGTTGAGTGGCTTGGCGATAGTCTTTGACGGCGGCTTCCCAGTCCCCTAAACCGCCTTCGGCGTTGCCGCGATTGTTATAGGCAAAGGCATCATTGGGATCTAGTTCTAAAACTTTATTATAATCGGCGATCGCTTCTTGATATTTGCCTTCTCCCTCTAAAGCGGTGCCGCGATTGAGGTAGGGATCGGGGGCATCGGGGGCAATGGCGATCGCTTGGTTAAAATCAGCGATCGCATCCTCTAATTTATTGAGGCTGACTCTGGCATTGCCGCGATTACTCCAGACGGCGGGGTTAGTGGGGAATTTGGCGACTAATTCGGTCCAATAGTTTTCGGCCTGGGCGTAATCGCCTTTTTCTGTGGCTTCTAGGGCTTTTTCGGCGATAACTTCCCCTTCTCTAATCTGTTCTTCGCTAATAGTCGGGCTATCGGCATAAGCCGCTATGGGTAGGGCAAAAAAGAGCAATAGACTCAATACACAAGCGGTGATCCAACGCATAATTACTTCATAATTTGTTACTTAATCTTTTCTCAATCTACCCTACTTAGGTGAACTCTGCCCTAGATAGTCTTGATAGCCTAGTCGTTGAAGATTGCTTTGTTTTTCGAGGACGGAATCGGTGAGGGATTGACGATAGGCGATAACTTGCTCTAAAAGATCAGCATTACCAGTGGCGAGAATTTGAACCGCTAAAAGTCCGGCATTTTTGGCATTACCGATCGCCACCGTGGCCACGGGAATGCCTGCGGGCATCTGTACAATTGAATAGAGAGAGTCTAACCCTTGTAAAGTGCGCGTGACTACGGGAACTCCAATCACGGGTAAGGGGGTTAAAGATGCCACCATCCCGGGTAAATGGGCAGCGCCGCCGGCTCCAGCGATGATCACTTTTATTCCCCTTAAATGAGCGTTTTTGCCGTATTCAAACATTTTTTCGGGGGTACGATGGGCTGAGACGATGGCGACTTCGTGGCTAATCTGAAAAACCTCTAAAACTGCGATCGCTTCTTTCATGGTGGGTAAGTCGGAATCACTGCCCATAATTACACCCACTAGGGGCGCTGCTGTCACCATAGCTACTAGAAAATAATATTTCCCCTAAATTGTATCGGGATCGATGCCTAATTCTCGCAATTTTTGGGCTAATTTTTCCTTAGCCTGACGTTCCCTTTCTTTCTCTAAAAGAGCCTGCTCTTTTTCTAAAATAGCCTGTTCTTTTGCCTGTCGTTGCTGTAACTCAGCTTCTTGAGGAGTGGGGACTAATTGACCATTGGCGGTAAAATAACGCAGTTTACGGTCAAATATACCTAAATATAATCCTAACTGTTCACTCCATAAATAACCTTGGTCATTGGGAGAAATGGCTTGATATTGTCCCTCAATTAGTCTAAATCCCTGCAATTCTAAACTATTGGGATCGAACCAAAAATAATTAGGAGTGCGAAAGGTATTTTGGTAGAGAATTTTCTTGTTATTGCGGTCAATATTGGCCGTAGAATCGGAGAGAATCTCGACAATTACATCGGGATATTTACCCTGTTCTCTCCAAACCACCCAACTTTTGCGGGGACGCTTTTCGGTATCTAAAACCACAAAAAAATCAGGACCCCAGAAATCGCGCTTTTTTAGTTGTTCCTCGTTGTAGTAGATGGTTAGATTTCCCGAAGCGTAGTAATCACTCCTCTCGCGCCATAATAATTCTAGACAACTAAGGAGAATGATGATCTGTTGCAGGTGTAGATCACTTTCCAAGGGTGGTTCATCACTCCATAAATCTGTGGGGGGACAGGTAACTTCTGGGATCATGTCTAGGGCTGTCATGACTTTTTCCAGGTATTTTAGGATTGATTAATTATAGCTTTTTCTCACAATTGCAGAGATAAGGCGGGGGGATTTTAACCAATAACTTAAGTAGGTAGGCGTTAAAAATCATCAGACACCCCCCTTATCAAGGGTAGGGTTGATTCATGAATCAACCCTACCTTATCAAGGGGGGCAGGGGGGATCGAACCTAAAATCCATTTTTAATTTAATTATAACCAATAACTTAATCCTATACCTTGACCGATCGCCTTCCGCACTTTATCCTAGCGCCATGGGCAAATATCTTAAAACTTCTATACAATGGCCCCCAATAAGCCCGATAACAACGATGACTGAAACCCTAATTCAACCTGCAACCCTAGTAGAACTCTTACGTTACCGCGCCACGGCACAACCAGAGGGCCATGCCTACACTTTTCTTATCGATGGTAAAAAAGAAACCCCACCTTTAACCTACAGTGAACTCGATCGCCAAGCAAGAGCAATCGCCGCCTATTTGCAAAAATACCAGGCCCAAGGGGAACGCGCCCTATTACTCTATCCTCAAAGTTTAGAAGTAGTGGCCGCTTTTTGTGGTTGTCTCTACGCGGGAGTGATTGCCATTCCCGTCCCCCCACCGGAATCGGGACGACTTAAGCGCACTTTGCCCCGTTTACGCGCAATTGTCAAGGATGCTAATGCCACCTTTGCCCTAGTTACCGAAAGTATTCTGACTCTTATTGAAGGTGTTAAGGAAGAATTCCCAGAATTCGACCAAATGAAATGGATTACTACCGAAAGTATTGATATTTCCCTAGCGGACCAATGGCAAGATCCCCAGGTGGATAAATCGGCGCTTGCTTATCTGCAATATACCTCCGGTTCGACTAATATCCCCAAAGGGGTGATGCTAAGTCATTTTAACCTGATGCACCATTGCGGTTACTTGCAAAAAGCTTGTGGTTACGAACCGGATAGCGTTACCCTAACTTGGATGCCCTATTTTCACGATTACGGGTTAGTCGAGGGTATCACCGTCCCCCTCTACAACGGTACACCCTGCTATCTCATGTCTCCCTTTGCTTTTATTAAGCGTCCGATGCAGTGGTTAAAAAATATTACTAAGTACAAAGTTACTCATAGTCAGGCCCCCAACTTCGCCTATGATCTTTGTACTCGCAGGATTAAAGCTGCCGATTTAGCGGAATTAGACCTGAGCAGTTGGCAGGCCGCGGGAAATGCCGCCGAACCGATTAACCCAAAGGTCATGGCCAAATTTGTCGATACTTTTGCAGATTATGGCTTTTCTTGGCAAACTTTCGCCCCTGCCTACGGATTAGCTGAATATACCCTCTTGATTTCCAATAAACCCAAGGGAACCACCCCAATTATCACCGCTTTGGATGCCACCGCCTACGAACGCGGTAAAATTGTCCCTGTAGGCTCTGATCGAACTACGGGAGTTAGATACGTCCCCAGTTGTGGTCGTCGCGTCTGTGATACCCGTATAGCTATCGTTAATCCCGATACTTTCACCCTTTGTGCAGCCGATGAAGTGGGCGAAATTTGGGCCAGTGACCCCAGTATGGCCGCTGGATATTGGCAACGGGAAGACGCAACCAAAGAGACTTTTCAAGCTTATCTTGCCGATACAGGAGAAGGACCGTTTTTACGCACGGGAGATTTAGGTTTTCTTCTCGATGGGGAATTACATATCACGGGACGGATTAAGGATTTAATTATTGTCCGTGGTAGTAATCATTATCCCCAGGATTTAGAATGGTCAGTACAGCATCTTAATGAGGTTTTTCGTCCCGATTATGGTGCCGCTTTTTCTATTGAAGATAACGGGGAAGAACAGTTAGTTATTGTCCAGGAATTGGAACGTCGCAGCGGCGAATTAGATACGGCCAAATTAATCGCCGATATCCGTCAGGAAATCGCCGAAGAACACGAAATTATGACCCATGCCATTGTTTTGGCTAAATCGGGAACAATTCTCAAAACTGCCAGTGGCAAAATTCAACGTCGCGCTATTAAACAGAATTTTCTCAATGGCAATATGAGTGTTATCGATGCTTGGTCAGAAAATCCTCAGTTAGTTAGTAAATTCGATCGCTCTATTTCTGAAACAGAAGCATAGTTTTTTGGGTGGGCATCGCTCACCCGATCGAGCATAACAGAGGCAGGGGGCAGGAGGCAGGGGTAGGGTTGATTCATAGTAGGGTTGATTCATAGTAGGGTTGATTCATGAATCAACCCTACCCTTTGGGGGCGTGGCGCCGCCCCCAAACCTCAGAGCGCATTAGTTTTTCGGTGGGATGCTTACAGACGGCTGCTGATATATCTGTAATAATTTAAGAGTCACTCCACTTGCATTTGAACAGAACAAGTAAGGGCGAAGCATTCGGATAGGAAATCTACGGTTTCAGCGATAGGTTATCGCTCGAATGCTTCGCCCCTACGGGACCCTTGACTTGTGGGGAAAGGTAGAAATTAAGAGGCAAATAATCCCGATGTTAATAAAGACATCAGCCAGATTAAAAACAGGAAAATTAATCAATCTAAAATCGAGAAAATCCACCACATAACCAAACAAAAAGCGATCGATACCATTGCCGAAAGCCCCTGCTAAAATAAAACCGTAGGCTAATTGTTCCCAACGATTTAAATGCGGTCCAAAGTAAGCAAAAGCCATTAATCCCAAACTAACTAATAAGGATAGCCATTTGAGCCAACCAACACCGCCCCGAAAAGCACTAAAAGCCGCCCCGGTATTAATCACAAATGTAAAATGAAAAACCCCCGGAATAATCGGGAAAGTATCACCAATTTGCTCAAAACTCTGCACGGTTATATACTTAGTTACTTGGTCTAAAATTAGACCAATCACCGCCACTATCCAAAACCAGCGATTTTTTTTAAACATTGGCTGTGGCATCAATAAAATAATAATTTACGGAAGAAAAAGGCAATAATTACCACCACACAAATTACTACTAACTGCCCTAAAAATGGCCCGACTGAATAATTCATAAATAGGGTGGGCAAACTATCGGGAAAGGTGATTTGACCGGCTTGGGGCTGAAAAATCGACAATCCCAGCATATATAATAAACCGCACAGATGAATCACTAACAAACCAGCAAAAGCGCTTAAAGCCAGGGTTTCTATCTTGGCGCGCCAGCGAAAAGCCAGCCAACCACACAGCCATGCCCCCGGCATAAAGCCTAAAATATAGCCAAAACTGGGTTCTTTCAGATAACCCATTCCCCCACCCTGGGCAAACACCGGCAACCAAGTTAAACCGAGAAAAATATAGGCCACCTGGGCGAGAAGCCCAGCATTTTTGCCCCCCAGACAGCCCGTTAATAATACTGCCCCAATTTGGTAAGTTATGCCTAGTTTTTGCGAAGATAGACCCGCAGCCGACCAACTAGCTAGGCTCACTGGAACAAATGTACTAAAAATTGTCAGCAGCAAACCAATCAAGGCCCAGATTAACTCATTGGGAACCGATGCGGAAGCGCGCCGCGGCGGAGATTCTCGTCCTCGACGTGATTTAGGTTGCCTGTTGGGGTTGGTATTCACCGGGGATGGGGGCTTCTCCTCCTATTAAACTAAGATCAGCCAACATCGCCTGATCCTGTTGGGGGGGTTGTCCTAGAGTGGTCAAATAATGTCCAATCAGCATAGCATTAATTCCCGATTTTAGCCCCAGATTTTGCAATTCTCCCATCACCGCCTCTCGTCCCCCGGCATAACGGAGGATTTGTTGGGGTAAGATAAACCGGAAAATAGCGATCGCTTTTAGGGCAGTAAAGGGATCCAGTTTGGGTAAATGACCTAGAGGGGTGCCACTTCTGGGGTTTAATAGGTTAATCGGCACTGATTCCACTTCTAATTCCGCCAGAGAAAAAGCTAAATCAATGCGATCAGTCCAACTTTCCCCCATACCGATAATTCCGCCGGTACAAGCCTGAATTCCTGCCGCTTTCAGGTTTTTTACCGTTTCTACCCGATCCTGCCAACTGTGGGTGGAGACGACGTTAGGATAAAAATTCTCGGAAGCCTCCAGATTGTGATTATAACGGGTAACTCCGGCTTCTTTTAAGGCTTGCGCTTGGGCAAGGGTTAACTCTCCTAGGGCGCAACAGGGTTTAATCTTGGCGGTTTCGATGATTTCTTGAACTGTGGCCAGTATTTCCTCGAATTCCTTGGATTTGGGGCTATTATACTTTAATCCCCGACCTTGACTAACTAAACAGAAGCGTTTGGCCCCCGCGTCGGCTGCCGCTTTCGCATGGCTGACGATTTCCTCGCGACTTTTTAAACCGTAGATAGGCGAATCTTGTCCGGGATGGTGGACGGATTGGGAACAAAAACTACAATTTTCCGAACAACTTCCCGATTTTATGTTGATAATGCTACATAAATCCACCGTATTACCACAACAGGCCTGACGAATGCGATCGGCAGCTTCACATAAGCTGAAAATATTTTCCTGACCTTCGATCGCAGTTAAAGCCAGGGCCTCTTGCTTACTGAGTCGATCGCCAGCGATAATCTGATTAGCCCTAGTCTGTAACCAGTTTTTTAAGGCTTCTCCCTCCACGGGGATAGATTGAGTAGCGGTGTGTGTAGAGACTTGTACCACGTCGTTTATGCTCTGACTAAGTTAGGCTCATCTTATCATTATTCAGTTACCGAGGAAAGATTAATAAAAAACTTTAGAAAAAAATACTCTTTTGTGCTAAACTACCCGCAAAAGTTATATTGTCTCCGATTTTATGAAAGTTATTCCGACGGAAATTCCTGATGTTTTAATTATTGAACCGCAAGTTTACGGAGACGATCGAGGTTTTTTCTTGGAGAGTTTTAATCAGAAAGATTTTCGAGAGAAAACTGGGGTTAATACCACTTTTGTCCAGGATAATCACTCTATGTCCTTAAAAAATGTCCTGCGAGGATTGCATTATCAAATCCCCAATCCCCAGGGTAAACTGGTGCGAGTAGTGAACGGTAGTGTTTTTGATGTGGCAGTGGATGCGCGTCAAAGTTCCCCCACTTTTGGGCAATGGGTAGGCTGTGTTTTAAGTGCGGAAAATAAACGTATTTTCTGGGTTCCCGAAGGTTTTGCCCATGGTTTTCTAGTCCTCTCCGACCGAGCAGAATTTCTCTACAAAACCACTAATTATTATTATCCCCAATACGAAAAAACCATCGCCTGGAATGATGCCGATTTAGGGATTGATTGGCCTCTACAGACCCCGCCGATTCTCTCCCCTAAAGACCAAGCTGGACAACCCTTTAAATCCGTGGAAGTTTTCCCCTAAAGACGATGAAAAAAGTTTTATTAATTGGTGCTAAAGGTCAAGTAGGACAAGAGTTACAAGTAACTTTACCCCAGTTAGGTGAAGTTATTAGTATCGGTCGAGAAGAACTAGATTTAACCAACTCGGAAAAAATCGGCCAGTTAATTAGGGAAATTCACCCCAATTATCTCGTTAATGCCTCCGCTTACACCGCAGTGGATAAAGCCGAAACCGAGCCAGATTTAGCCTATTCTATCAATGCTACAGCCCCGAAAATCATGGCGGAATCTGCCGAGAAAATTAAAGCTAAATTTCTCCATATTTCCACTGATTATGTGTTTGATGGTCGAAAAAATACTCCCTATCTAGAAACCGATCTAACTAATCCTTTAGGGGTTTATGGACAATCAAAGTTAAGGGGAGAAGAGGAGATTAAAACTGTTAATTCTCAGGCAATTATCCTGCGGACTGCTTGGGTTTACGGTAGTTATGGCAAAAGTAATTTTGTCAAAACTATGCTGAGATTAGGTAAGGAAAGAGAGGAGTTAAAAGTAGTTGTTGATCAGGTGGGAAGTCCCACTTGGGCCAAAGATATCGCCACGGCCATTACTCAGCTTTTAATTAATGCCGATAATCCCGCAGGAATCTATAATTTTACTAATAGCGGTGTCGCCAGTTGGTTTGATTTAACTAAAGCGATTTTTGAGGAGGCAAAAATAAGCGGTATTCCCCTAAAAATTCAGAGGGTAATTCCTATTACTACGGCGGAGTATCCTACCCCGGCGGTGCGTCCGGCCTATTCGGTTCTTTCCGGTCAAAAAATCTCGCAACAATTGGGTTATATTCCTCCCTATTGGCGAGATTCTCTCAAAGCTATGCTCAACCAACTATTTAATCTTTAAAACTATGAAAGCACTAATTTTATCCGGTGGCAAAGGTACGAGGTTACGTCCCCTAACCTATACTGGGGCAAAACAGTTAGTTCCCGTGGCCAATAAACCGATTTTATGGTATGGAATCGAGTCAATTGTCGCCGCAGGAATTACCGATATTGGCATTATTATCAGTCCCGAAACCGGGGAAGAAATTCGTCAGACCACGGGTAATGGTGAACAGTTTGGGGCTAAGATAACTTATATTCGCCAAGATCAACCAGCCGGATTAGCTCACGCGGTCAAAACTGCCCAATCTTTCCTAGGAGATTCCCCCTTTATTATGTACTTGGGTGATAACCTAATTGAGGATGATTTATCGCCCTTTTTAGACTCTTTCCAAAAACAGTCCCTTGACGCTTTAATTCTCCTGCGAAAAGTGTCTAATCCCAGTGCTTTTGGGGTGGCAAAAGTCGATGAAACCGGCAAAGTTTTATACTTAGTCGAAAAACCCAAAGAACCCCCCTCAAATTTAGCTTTGGTGGGGATTTATTTTTTTGCTCCCACCATTCACCAAGCGATCGCATCTATTCAACCTTCGGGCCGGGGTGAGTTAGAAATTACCGACGCTATCCAAGAATTAATCAATCAAAATAAAGCCGTAGAAGCCAATAAACTACTGGGTTGGTGGTTAGATACCGGTAAAAAAGATGATTTATTAGAAGCAAATCGGATTATCCTCGATACCTCTCTAGAAATCGCTTTACTAGGAGAAATTGATCCTAATAGTCAGGTGATCGGACGGGTACAAATTGGTCAGGGTAGTAAAATTATTAATAGTACCATTCGCGGCCCTGTCATTATTGGAGAAAATTGTCACATTGAGAATTGTTTTATCGGTCCCTATAGCAGTGTGGCTAATGGAGTAAAATTAATCGATGCCGACATAGAACACAGTGTAATTCTCAAAGATGCCACGATTATTGGCATTCATCAGCGCATAGTTGATAGTGTTATCGGACGACGGGCAAAATTAGAAATTGCTCCCCAACGTCCCAAGGCTTTACGCTTTATGATTGGGGATGATTCCCATGTGGAATTAGTTTAGTTATCGGGGATTAACTGCTTGTTTAATTAGGGTCTGCGGCAAAAAGTTTTGGCTCTTCTAGGTTCTGTGTGATTAGTTTAACTTACATAGGATCGATCTTTGTGTCCTTTGTGTCTTTGTGGTTCGTTCCACCCCCTCGCTAGGAGAAATGTATCCTAGAATACATTTTACCCACCAAACCTAGGAGAGCCAAGTTTTTCCTGGGTGTAGGGTGTAGGATTTTACCGATTTTCAGGGAAAAAGTCCCGGAATTTTCACCCCAATCACTCCAATCGCTGGCACTTTTTGATGGGAAAAAAGTCTAAAAGCCTTATCCAACAAGGTTTTTAGATTTATTCAGCCAACCCTAACTATGTTATAATCAAGAGTCTGACCTATTTTACCGTTCTAGAACTATGACGCAACAGTATCGCATTACCCTACTACCCGGCGATGGCATCGGGCCGGAAATCCTCGCTGTCACCGTAGAGATACTGAAAGTCATCGCTAAAAAATTTGACCTCCAGTTGGACTTCCAAACCGCTTTAATTGGAGGGGCAGCCATTGATGAAACCGGCAGTCCCCTCCCCGAAGCAACCCTGAGCGCCTGTAAAAATAGTGATGCTGTTCTCCTGGCCGCTATCGGGGGTTATAAATGGGATAATTTACCCCGGCAGCAAAGGCCAGAAACGGGATTATTAGGCTTAAGATCTGGTTTAGGTCTTTTTGCTAATTTGCGTCCTGCCACCATTTTTCCGCAATTAATCGACGCTTCTAGTCTCAAACGGGAGATTATCGAGGGAGTGGATATCATGGTCGTCCGGGAATTGACCGGGGGTGTCTATTTCGGTCAACCGAAGGGGATTTTTGAGACAGAAACGGGAGAAAAATGCGGTGTAAATACCATGGTTTACCTGGAATCGGAGGTGGACCGCATCGCTAAGGTAGCCTTTGAAATTGCCCAAAAACGCGGCAAGAAACTCTGTTCCGTCGATAAAGCTAATGTTCTTGATGTTTCCCAACTCTGGCGCGACCGGGTGACGAAAATGGCCGCTAATTATCCCGATGTGGAACTGTCTCATCTCTACGTCGATAACGCAGCCATGCAGTTAGTCCGGGCCCCCAAACAATTTGATACTATCGTCACGGGCAATTTATTCGGTGATATTCTCTCCGATGAAGCGGCCATGTTAACCGGTAGTATCGGAATGTTACCCTCCGCTAGTTTAGGGACTGCTGGGGTGGGAGTTTTTGAACCCGTCCACGGTTCGGCCCCGGATATCGCCGGCCAAGATAAAGCCAATCCGATCGCCCAGATTCTCAGTGCTGCTATGATGTTAAAATATGGGCTAAATCAGCCTTTAGCGGCAGCATCGCTGGAAAAAGCCGTAGAAAAAGTCTTAGACCTCGGTTATCGTACTGGAGATATTTTCTCAGAAGGTATGACCTTAGTGGGATGCCAAGCTATGGGCCAGGCCATCCTGAAAGTTTTAGAATCATAACAAAAGTGACAAATTCGGAAATCGTCATATACCATTGATTTAATAAATACGTCAATTTAATCGTGGGGAGACGAGTGAGATGGTGGCCCTATCCGAGAAAACAGAACAACAGCGTGTCGATATGGAAATCCCAATTTTGTTAGATCCTACTGTCTTACGGGCAGCCAGACGCATTTATCGCATCTACTGCACCCTCAATAGCAGAGTTAGTAAACGTCCTTTCGGTGTCGCTATTAACCGCGACAATCATCGCGGCCAATTGATTTTTAACAATAAACCGATTCTTCTCCCGGGAGAGTGTTTCGTCCCGATTAAGCAAATCGAATCAGAAGCCTATTAATTTTTGTGAAGATTTGCCCCGAATATCTTGCCAAACGTCAGCTAATACCCACTGGCGTAATTTTTTTGTCTAACATAGGGTTTGCTGAATAAATCTAAAAACATTGTTCGATAAGACTTTTAGACCTTTTTGAAATCCAAAAGTACCGGCCATTGGAGTAATGGGGGGGAAAATTCCTGGACTTTTTCCCTGAAAATCGGTAAAACCCTACACCCCACACCCCACACCCAAGACAAACTTTTTGCCGCAAACCCTAATATAAAAAGAATGTTCGGGAATAATCTTAACTCTACCCTAATCCAAGACCTCGATCGCCTAGAAAATCGTCTTCGGGAAATTCCCCTCGAACCGGGGGTGTACTTCCTGCGCGACCAAAATGGCGAAATTCTCTACATCGGTAAATCCAAAAAACTCCGGTCTAGAGTCCGTTCCTATTTTCGTCCCAGTCAACCCCTCAGTCCCCGCATTGCTTTGATGGTACGACAGGTGACAGAAATTGAATTTATCGTCACCGACACGGAAGCAGAATCCTTGGCCCTAGAAGCTAATCTAATTAAACAACATCAGCCCCATTTTAATACTCTCCTCAAGGACGATAAAAAATATCCATACATTTGTATTACTTGGTCGGAAACCTACCCGCGCATTTTTATCACCCGCAAACGTAGGATAAATAACCAAAAAGACCGTTATTATGGTCCCTACGTCGATACTAGGCTGCTGCGCCACACTTTACACCTAATTAAACGCACTTTTCCCCTGCGTCAACGTCCCCAACCTCTTTTTAAAGACCGTCCCTGTTTAAATTATGATATCGGTCGTTGTCCGGGGGTTTGTCAAAAATTAATCAGTCCCCAGGATTATCGAGAAACCTTGCAGAAAGTGGCGATGATTTTTCAGGGAAGGACGGGGGAATTATTAGAGAAATTAGCGACAAAGATGCTCGCAGCGTCGGAAAACCTAGATTTTGAAAAAGCGGCCACGATTAGGGATCAAATTCGCGGATTACAGGCTCTTAATACCGATCAAAAAGTCTCTTTACCTGATGATACCGTATCCCGGGACGCGATCGCTTTAGCTAAGGACGAGCAGCATTGTTGCATACAATTATTCCAAGTGCGTTCTGGTCGTTTGGTGGGACGTTTGGGATTTTTTGCCGATAGTCAGTCAGCAAACGAGGGAGAAATCCTGCAAAAAGTCCTAGAAGAACATTATTTATCGGTGGAAGGGGTGGAAATTCCCAGCGAAATCCTGTTACCCTGCGAATTACCGGAAGGTGAGGTGTTAGCGGGGTGGTTAAGGGAAAAAAAAGGTCGCAAAGTCGAGTTAACTGTCCCCCAACGGCAAAGTAAAGCGGATTTATTAGCTATGGTCGAGAAAAACGCTCTTTATGAGTTAGAAAAGACGAAAAGAAGCGCCGAACGAGATTTACAGTCTTTGCAGGATTTAGCGGTAATTCTCGATTTACCGGCACTACCCCACCGCATCGAGGGTTATGATATTTCTCATATTCAGGGTTCTAATGCAGTCGCGTCGGGAGTGGTGTTTATCGATGGGGTGGCCGCTAATCAACATTATCGTCACTATAAAATCAAAAATCCCGAAGTTAAAATCGGCCATTCCGATGATTTTGCCAGTTTAGCAGAAGTAATTCGCCGGCGTTTCCGTCGTTATGCCGAAAATCCCGATAATATTGCCGAAAGTGATGATTTTCCCGATTTGGTCATGATTGATGGGGGAAAAGGACAATTATCGGCAGTGGTGACAGTTTTAGGGGAGATGAATTTATTAGAACAGGTAAAAGTTGTTAGTTTAGCTAAACAGAGAGAGGAGATTTTTTTACCAGGGGAATCCTCTCCTTTAGAGACGGATAAGGAACAACCCGGAGTGCAATTATTGCGTCGAGTCAGGGATGAAGCGCACCGCTTTGCTGTTAGCTTTCACCGACAACAAAGGATGCAAAAAAGTCGCCGTTCCCGTTTGGATGAGATACCGGGTTTAGGTTTTAAGCGACAAAAAGATTTATTAGCTCATTTTCATTCTCTGGATTATATTCGCGAAGCTTCCCTAGAACAATTGCAACAGGTGACAGGAATTGGGGAACAATTAGCTAAGGAAATTTATAATTATTTTCATCCTAGGTAGGGATAAGCTGTTGAAGAATATCTAAGGCTTGACGGGGGGTTATGATGAGAATATCTTCAATAACGCCTAGTTTTAGCAAATCCGATTTATCCCCACTCACCAGATAATCAGCTTTACCCGCAATCGCTGTGGCCAAAATGATATTATCATCTGGGTCGGGTGAATAAGACACAATAGGGAGGGATGTCACGCAGAGGGTAGAAGCGGTTATCCCTGCTAACATGGTTTGGGCTTCTTCTGGGGTGAAATAACGTTGCAATTTAGGATAAGCCATCACTCGCTGTAATTCTTCAAGTTGCGATGTCGAGGTCACTAGCTCAAACAGATTCACACGCCATGCTTGATAAAGAAGATAAGGCGGTGTGTTTTTGCGTAACAGTGCAGAAATTAGAATATTGGTATCAAGAACGAGACGCAGCACGAGTTTCTCGGATAGCCTCATTGATAGATTCTTCGATTTCTTCCTCGGAATAACGCGAGTTACGTTCTTGGACAGAATCCACGGTTGCTTCAAAGCTCAGTCTTTGTGACGTTTCTTCAAAGTATCCCTTTTTTGCGCCTTTTTGTCCTAAAGCTGATTCGGTTAGTGACCAATGTACCATGATTTTTCTCCTTTAGCGTCTAAACGCATAAACATCATAACCCATTTCTAGCAACAATTAGAAAGAATAAATTTTAACCTCAGATAAGGTGCTTTACACCCAACTAAGAATAACCGTTGGGGTGGTTGGGTTTCGCTTTTTCAATCGAATTGAGCCATTTTCGACCCCGTATTGTTTCGCTTAACTCAACCTAGGAGGCCGAAAACCTAGACTAACGCGGAGTAATTTCACTCAACGCTTCTTGCAGCACTTCATCACTTACACCATGACGCTTCAAACTAGCAACGAGAGCAGAAATTGTATCTCCCTCTAGACGCTCCAAATCCGCACGCAGCCCTTGTCCAATGTAAGCACGGATCAAAGGTTGATAACCTGAGAAACCAAGTAACGGTGCAACCCGCTTTAAATCTTCAATCACATCTTCGGGAATACGAATCGTGATTGTAGTCATAGGGCGATTTTTCTCCAGTCGTTTTTTTAATGCCTCAACTTTCATAATACTCACGTTCCTTGCGTGTGGCTTTGCGAGCCGAAATGATCCGAATGATGTCGTTTTCACGCTCAATATAAACGACGTACAGGAGATTCCACCGTCTATCTAACCCAATGATCGCATCTCGTGCCTCATCATTGCGACTTGCATCAACAACAACCAGCAGTGGATCGAAGAAGACTTCTGCTGCTTGCTGAAACGTAATACCGTCATGGTTGATCGGGTTAATCCTAGATTTCTCGTCATTCCAAACAAAAGTAATGCCACTGAGGACAAAATAGACATCCATACTTGTAGTATAGGCAGGATGTATTTACATTGTCAATACTTTATTAACACACCCTAGGAGGCTACGAGGCTTCATCTTTAGGAAAAACGCCGTAACTTGGGATATAACTGAATCTGCTAGGATGCTATCACAGAATAGAAGACCACATCTATTAATTGCTGAGGCAGAACTAAGTTTAACCGCTCCTTTTTTCACTACTTCTATCGCTTTTGGTCCAAAAAATTAGGCGTTTTCGGTTTACCATAGTCAAAGTGTGCTTTCTAGGCTAATGACTTTGACTAAAAACCCCGTGAGCAGAAACCGTCGTTTTTCCCCGCGCAATCTCTTTGAGACTTGCATGGCCCTATTGGTGTTATGTAATTATATTCTGGTTATTTTCGATTTAACCTATATTCCCCTGCGAGATTTTTGGTTACAGGGACGCTTGCAAATAACTTTATTAAGATTTAATGAACCAATAAAATTCGGGACGATTTCCTTTCAAGAATTACAAATACCTCCCGATAAACCCCTAGAAATTCCCTTTGTTAAAGGAATCGCTAAGTATGATGTGGTGAAAGGGATTAAACCCTATCGCAGTACCAGTGAATATTTAGATACGGTTAATAAACTTAATCAAATAATTAATCAAAAACTCTTTAACCCAGAGTTTAATCTGGGAGAATATCGCCAAGAGATTGAGAAAATTTTAGAAAATTTGCGCCAGAATAGTGTCAATATGGTCGATAATAATCCCTTTGCCTCGGCGGAGAAAACTGGGACTTTAGAAAAGATTAAAAATAAAATGCGCTTGCGGGTTTTTAAAACAGAAAATGTTTCCGCAAAAGCAGCCTTTCAGAAGTTTTGGACTTGGGATTATCTCAGTCAAAATGGCTGGGAAAAAGAGTTGAAATTTTTTAATCAAGAAATTCAACCTTTAATAGAAACTAATTATTTTCGTCCCCTGGGAGAAGATGGGAGACCGATAGATAACTTTGAGGCGATCGATTTTTTATTTGGTACCATCTTTTTCTGGGAATTTATGCTGAGAACTTGGTGGATTGCTCGCACTCATAAAGGCCTGCGTTGGCGCGAGGCTATGTTATGGCGATGGTATGATATTTTTCTGTTTGTTCCTATCTGGAGATGGTTGCGATTTATTCCTACCGTTATTCGCCTAGACCAAGTTAAAATTATTAACTTAAAGTTGATTAAAGAACAGGCAGTTAAAGGTTTAGTTGCGCTAATTTCTAAAGATATTACTGAGATAATTGTCCTGAGAATTATTAATCAAATACAGGAATATATCCGACGGGGACAAGTGGAGAAATTTCTCGATCGATCCCTCAATGGCGGCTATAATAATCTCAATGATACTAATGAAGTTATCGAAATTTTTCGGTTAGTAGTTAATAGCACCGTTGACAAGGTTTTACCGCAAGTTAAACCGGAAGCAGAAGCTTTAATTAAATACAATATCGAGAAAATTCTCAGTCAAACTCCTGCGTATCAGAGCTTATTGCGATTACCCGGTATGAAAGGGTTAAAAACTGACTTGAGCAATCGTCTATCTAGTCAATTGTATCAATCTTTTGTTAATATAGCTGACAAGATTACCCAGGAAGACGAAGTTTTTGAACGTTTATTGCAGCAATTAGTCCAGCGTTTCGGGCAATCTCTCGCTGGGGAATTACAATCCCGTCACAGTCTAGAAAGAATCGAGATGTTATTAATTATCTTCCTAGAAGAAGTGAAATTAAACTATGTAGAAGAATTCTCGGATGAAGACTTAGAAACTATCCTCGAACAAACTCGCTTACTCCACTCTCAAAGTGCAGAAATTACCCCAGGAGAAACCATGAATCCTCGTCGTCTTCCCTAAAAATTAAGTAGCTGGTTATAATTAAATTAAAAATGGATTTTAGGTTCGATCCCCCCTGCCCCCCTTGATAAGGGGGGTGCCGATAGGCGGGGGGATCTCCCCTTGATAAGGGGGGTGCCGATAGGCGGGGGGATCTCCCCTTGATAAGGGGGGTGCCGATAGGCGGGGGGATCTCCCCTTGATAAGGGGGGTGCCGATAGGCGGGGGGATCTCCCCTTAATAAGGGGGCATCTGATAATTTTTAACGCCTACCTACTTAATGATCATTGATTAGGTAATATTGCTTGATTTTTTGATCACTTTTCTAGTAATATATATGCTGAAGACCCGATTACTCAATTAACCTAATTATCTACTCCCATGTTAACAAAAATTATTCTCGGTTTACTTTGGTTAGGCTTCGGATTATACGCTTTTTTACTAGCACCCCCCGATCAACCAGATACAGTGAATTTAATTATCAATCTTTCCACTGGGAAATGGCAAGATATCAACCCGTTAATTATCGCTCTTTTTAACCTGATGGGAGTTTGGCCACTTATCTACACTAGCCTTTTAATTATCGATGGTCGTGACCAAAAAATCATCGCGTGGCCCTTTACTTTTGCCTCCTTTGCCGTGGGTGCTTTCGCTATTTTACCCTATCTAACTCTCCGTCAACCCAACAGCAATTTTACCGGTAAAAAAAATCTGGTCATTAAACTTTTAGACTCACCTTGGTTGGGAGTAATTGCCCTAATTACTGCGGCAATTTTAATCGCTTACGGATTAATTAACGGCAATTGGTCTGATTTTTGGCATCAGTGGCAAACTAGCCGTTTTATTCATGTTATGAGTTTAGATTTCTGTCTTTTAACCGTATTATGTCCAATTTTGCTGCAAGATGATCTAACCCGACGGGGGTTAAAAAATCCTTTCCTGTTGCCGGTAATTTCCCTATTGCCTCTAATCGGTCCGGCAATTTATTTAATTATTCGTCCTCGCTTAGGGGAGAATTAAGGGTAAATTGTCTTGAGCAAACTTAACTATTTCTTGACAAGAGAAGTTCATATTTAACAAAAATTATGCTGAGGTTCCCCTAAAATACGAGTCAAGAGATTAATGTCCAGATTAGAAGGAGTGTTTAACCTTGTTAGAGAGTCAAAAACCACCTCGGATTTACTGCTTTCAAGCTGATTATCTTGCCTCCCAACAATTTAACCCCCAAGAGATTCCCGCTTGGTTATCCTTAGAAGTAAACTGGCAGGGTTATAGAATTCATACCCTACCCTGGGTAGCAGACGTAGCTAGGGTATTAGGATTATTAGCGATCGAAGATACCCCCCAAGGGTGGCAAGATTATTTAGAAAGCTTGGGATTAGCCAAAATTAGGTTAATGGACAGCGAGGAGTTTTTTGAGGATAAATCTTTATCGGGATGTTAGAAATGCCCTATAATTGGCAATTTAGTGATGATTCTACCAGTGAATTTATGCCCTATAAACTACTCTTCGTCTGTTTAGGAAATATCTGTCGTTCTCCCGCTGCCGAGAATATCATGACTTATCTGATTGAACAAGAAGGATTAGGTAATAAAATCCTCTGTGATTCTGCGGGGACTGCCGGTTATCATATCGGTTCTCCTCCCGATTCTCGCATGAATACGGCGGCCAAAAAACGCGGTATTCCTCTGCAAGGGACAGCCAGACAATTTACCCGCGAAGATTTCGATAATTTTGATCTAATCTTAGCCATGGATAAAGCCAATTATCAAGATATTTTATCCCTAGATCGGACAGGAAAATATCAAGAAAAGGTCAAGTTAATGTGTGACTATGCTCGTTATCACCCAGAAAAAGAAGTTCCCGATCCCTACTACGGTGGTCGTGAAGGTTTTGACCGCGTAATCGAGCTACTTTTAGACTCCTGTGGCAGTCTTTTGGAGGAAGTAAAAAACAAAATTTAAGTTTTTTCTTTCAGCTAATCGATTAATCTATGTTCGAGGGAAAAACGAACCAATTCAGCCCGATTGTTAGTATTGGTTTTTCTGAGTAAACTGCTAACATATTTCTCGATCGTGCGAGAACTAAGATGCAGTTTTTGCCCAATTTCACTGTTAGAAAGTCCCCGGGCTAAATGTTCTAACACTTCCCGCTCGCGATTAGTTAACTTAAAATCGTCCTGTAAAGAAGAAGTTAAAACATCCCTAGTTTTGGGGCTTTCTTCTGGTTTTAATTTCTGATATTGACGTTCGCTTTGCACCATTTGCGCTCGCTCTAAAAGATTGCGAATAACCGCTTTTAATTCCTCCATCTCAAAAGGTTTAGGAAGATAGATATCACAACCCACTTGATAACCGCGAATTCTTTCCTCCGTTGACCCTCTTTCGGTTAAAAAGATTACCGGTAATAACCTAAATTCTGGCTGTTGCCGCACCTTAGTCACCAAAGAATAACCGTCCAAACGGGGCATTTTGATATCCGATACCAAAAGATGGGGATGATAGGTATCCAATAAATTCAAAGCTTCCAAACCATTACTCGCCGCCACCACACTATAACCTGCTAATTCTAAATAATCTTTGACCGCTAGGCGGATACCGGGGTCATCATCGGCAATTAGAATCAAAAGAGGCATAGAAATTAACAGGACAAGGTTTTTTCAGTATTGATAGCCTAGCACCCTCCGCTCGTCACAATTGTCCATCAAGCTACAGAGGCCGTTTTAACTGATATTATACTAGCAGTAACCAGCTTTTTCAGTGATCAGTCGTCAGCCATCAGCTTTTTTTCTCCCCATCTCCCCACTCCCCCATCTCCCCACTCCCCCATCTCCCCCATCTCCCCCACTGCCCACTTCATAATTGATAATTGATAATTCATAATTGATAATTCCCACTCCCCCAACCCCTTGTTTACTTTTTACTTAAGATGACAGATTATTTAGTTTCCCTGACAATTTGGGCGGGTATTTACGCGATTTTTGCCCTCGGTTTAAATCTACAATGGGGATTTACTGGCTTAATTAACTTTGGTCACGTTGCTTTTGCCACTTTAGGGGCTTATGCAACGGTTTTATTAACTTTACAGGGTGTACCGATGATTTTTGCCGCTATTGTCGGGGCGATCCTAGGGGCATTGTTGGGATTAGCCATCGGTTTTTCCACCCTGAGATTAAGAGCCGATTATCTAGCGATTGTCACCATCGGGGTGTCTGAGTTAATTCGTTTGCTGGTGCTTAACGAGGATTGGTTAACGAAGGGTAGTTTCGGACTACAACGTTATCCCCTACCTTTGGATATAAATCCCAGTTTTCCCGTCAAATTATTAATTATTGCCCTGTTTACCCTGCTTGCTATCTTTGCTCTCTGGCAATTGGGGCGCAATCTGCAACGACAATGGCGCGAAGCGGGGCAAATTAGCGGTAAAAGCTATCAACCGACGCAAAAGAGAGCTTTAATCTTTTGGGGGTTGTTAGGGGCGATAATACTGCTTTTTCTGTATATAAACGGTGTAATTGCCTTGAATGATTATAATTACAAAGCGGGGCTGATGGTGGTAGTTTTAATACTCCTCGCTCTCGTTTATACTGGTTTAGAATTACTTTTGCGATCGCCTTGGGGACGCATCCTCAAAGCGATTCGGGAAGATGAAGAAATTCCCCGGGCTTTGGGAAAAAATGTCTTTTGGTATAAGTTACAATCTTTGATGTTAGGCGGTGCGATCGCTGGTTTAGCCGGGGCTTTTTTAGCATGGCAATTAACCACTATTTACCCGACTAATTTTGAGCCGTTATTGACTTTTAACGCTTGGATTATTATCATTCTCGGTGGCTCTGGTAGCAATGCCGGCACCTTACTAGGAGCAGTAATTTTCTGGGCTTACGATTCCCTGACTCGCTTTATTCTGCCCCAATTAGATATTTTTAATGATAGCCAATTAGGGGCTTTACGGATTATGATTATCGGTCTGCTGCTCATGGTTTTAATGATCTGGCGCCCCCAGGGTATCCTCGGCAAAAAAGAGGAGTTAACTTTGGGAAAATAATTTCAGTTATCAGTTATCAGTTATCAGTTATCAGTTATCAGTTATCAGTTCATCGATTACTCTTCACTGAAAACACTTCCCACTTCATAATTCATAATTCATAATTTATATATGTTACTTTCTGCCAAAGGATTATCGAAAAGTTTTGGAGGCATTCGCGCCGTCAATAATGCTTATTTGGATGTGCCGCAGGGCAGCATCACCGGGTTAATCGGACCAAATGGAGCCGGCAAAACTACACTTTTTAACCTTTTATCTAATTTTATTCGCCCGGATAAAGGGGAAGTTTTTCTTGATGGTCAGCCCATTCATCAGCTGCCTCCCTATCAAATTGCCCTAAAAGGATGTGTAAGAACTTTTCAAGTCGCCAGGGTATTATCCCGATTAACGGTGTTAGAAAATATGCTCTTAGCTAGTCCTGGACAAACGGGCGAAAATTTTCTCAAAGTCTGGTTTCAGGGGGCAAAAATTCGCCAACAGGAACAGGAAAATCGTGACAAAGCTTTGGACATATTAGATTCGATCGGTCTGGGGGAAAAAGCGCACGATTATGCGGGGGCTTTATCGGGAGGACAGCGTAAATTATTAGAGATTGGCCGAGTGCTAATGACCGAGCCAAAATTAATTTTATTAGATGAACCAGCCGCCGGAGTTAATCCCACTTTAATCGGTCAAATCAGCGACCATATTATCGAATGGAATCGTCAGGGAATTACCTTTTTAATTATCGAGCATAATATGGATGTGATTATGTCCCTTTGTCACTACGTTTGGGTATTAGCAGAAGGGACAAATTTAGCCGATGGCATTCCCAGCGAAATCCAAAAAAACGAGCGGGTTTTAAAGGCTTATTTAGGAGACTAAAGCTAATTTTTGCACCTGTTCAACAAAGTTAGCCAGAATTTTTAAGCCATTAGTCGAGGATTTTTCCGGGTGAAACTGCACCGCCACCAAACGATCACGAGCGATCGCTGCTGTCACCGTTTGACTGCCGTGGCTGACGGTGGCGGCAGTCAGATGACTATCAAGGGGATCAACATAATAGGAATGGACAAAATAGACGTGAGGATGCGGGGGTAATCCCTGCCAAAGAGCATGATCCGGCTGGGTGAAGTCTAACTGATTCCAACCCATGTGGGGAATGGTAATGCCAGGTTCCGAGCGAAAACGGCGCACTGTCCCCGGAATAATCCCTAAACCCGCCTCTTGTCCTTCCTCTGATGAGTCAAAGAGAATTTGTAAACCGAGACAGATACCGAGAAAGGGTTTACCATTAGCGATCGCCGCTTTGATCGGTTTTTCGAGATGACGAGCGCGAATTTGCCGGACGGCAGGATCAAAAGAACCGACTCCGGGTAACACAATAGCGTCAGCTTTTTCGAGATCTAGGGGAGAATCGGTAATTTTCGGCACTGCACCCACGGTTTCCAGTCCTTTACAGGCAGAGTGCAGATTTCCCATGTCGTAATCGATGACAGCGATTAAGGTCATTGCTATATACTGATTGGGCGATGACCTTATTTTAGAGCAATCACACTACTAAATTAGCCCTTGAATCAAAAGTTGTTAAATGGGATTTGAACCCGCAACGGGCTGCTTACAAAGCAGCCCTGCATAATTGATAAAACCCTTTTCCCAAACACAGGCTATCTGATTCCCATTGATAATTGATTTTGAAGAAAGGGGGTTGGTCATAATATTCTCAACAGCTTATGATCAAGTTATAGATACATTTTAGAGTAGCTATGCAAGCAAGTGTTAATTGTTCTGAATATCGAATGCTACAACTGCCTCCATCGATTTCGAGTTCACTGGATTCAGTAAAAGTGCAATCCCAATCGAGCGTTGTGGTCATAGGTGCTAATGGTTCGGGAAAAACTCGTTTTGGCTCTTGGATTGAATTACATTCACCAGAAAGATATTTAGTGCATCGAATTGCATCGCAAAGATCTCTTTCCATACCGGATTACTGTTCTACATCTTCCCAGGATGCTGCAACAAATAATCTTCTATATGGTTATCATCAAGAGAATTTAACCGATGAACAAACTACACAGTACAAAATCGGACGTAAATGGCAGTCTAAACCTAATACTGCTCTTCAGAACGACTACGATAAGTTACTAACTTTTTTATTTACAGAAGACTATCAGAAAAGCACTAAATATCGTCAACAGTGTAAAACGGCAGAACTACGAGAAACGCCTCCAGAAACCCATCTTGATATTATCAAACGTATTTGGGAGTCTGTACTTCCTCATCGTGAGCTTATTACTGATAAGGTAGGAAAAATAGAAGCACGTCCTAAAAGTGGTGGGAATTCTTATCATGGTGCAGAAATGAGTGATGGAGAACGAGTCATTTTTTATCTGATTGGTCAATGTCTTGCTGCCAAGGAAAAGGGGATTATCATTATTGATGAACCTGAGCTTCATTTACACAAAGCATTACAGAGTCGCTTATGGGATGCAGTTGAAGCAGAAAGACCAGATTGTTTATTTATCTATCTAACTCACGATCTAGATTTTGCAGTTACCCGCGTAAATTCCACCAAGATTTGGCTGAAAAGTTACGATAATGATAGGTGGGACTGGCATTTAATTCCTGAAAATGACGAAATTCCTGAAAATCTACTTTTAGAAATTATTGGTAGTAGAAAACCTATCCTATTTGTTGAAGGAGATAAAAAAGGTTTAGATTATTTCATCTTTTCACATCTGTTTAAAGACTATACTGTAATTCCTCATGGTGGATGCGCTGATGTCATTTATGCAACTTGTTCATTTTCTAAATTAAAACATCTTCATGGGCTAGATTGTAAAGGAATTATTGATCGAGACTTTAGAAATGATCAAGAAATTAAAAAATTAAAGGATAAAGCAATATTCTGTCTTGATTTTTCAGAAATTGAAAATATTTTATTATCAGAAGACGTACTGAAGATAGTAGGAGATTTTTTACACATAGAAGATATATATGAAATTATAGAGAAGGCTAAAAATACAGTATTTACTCTGATGGAAAAAGAAAAAGAAAGGCTCGTTTCTTCTATTGTAGCTTTTCGCATTGAAGCTGCATTTAAAACATTTAATGCCAAGGCAATTGGTGAAGAAAAACTAAAAGAATCACTCGATCAAATGGTATCTACAATTAATCTTCCATGCTTGTATCAAGAAACAAGCACAAAAATCAATAGGATATTAGAGAACCAAGATTATTCTGAAGCATTGCGTCTATATAATAATAAAGGATTACTTCCTCAAGTCTCAAATCTTTTCGGATTTCAAGGTAATAGATTAGTAGATTATATAAAAAGATTGATTCTCCAGAAGGAAAACGAAAAAATTATCAGAGCTTTGCGAAATTCTCTCCCTGAATTGCCGACTATTAATCAAGATGAAGATATGTCTAATATCATGTCGGGGTAAATGTACCCAATAAAAATAAGCGGCTCTTCGTTACTCTTTATGCTAAATCAACATACAAGGTGCCAAGACAACATACTTCTAACCCAAAAATTCCGAAAGTTTCTAAAGCCATAGCCTCTTCGTTTTATTAGTTTCAGTTTATCGAAAAAATCAGGACTAAAACCTCGCCTTTTAAGGCGAAAAGTTTTTGGAGCGGGGCATAAATCCCCATTATAAAAACGGACTTCTGCTCCCTGCCTCCTGCATTCGTTAACAGCTTTTCAAAACATAATTCAGTATCACTATAACCTCAAGAAAGCCGACTTTTTCAGGATAATGATTGAGCAATTATATTGCGTTTTTGCTCTCTTTATAACTGAATACTTTAACATTTATTACTTAAAAATAATTGTCTTAGTCAAGCATCATAGCAGTTATCTTAATAGTGAGACACGAAGTTTTTTTTGGGGAGGGAGTCGATCATCAATAGCAAATTAGCTTATACTTCATCTTGATGAGAAAAGCTGTCACACAAATAAAGTTTTTAAATTGAATAATCGATAACTTTCTCACTTTTATTGTCAAAATCAGTGAGTAGGGTCGCTTTTCTCGGTTTTAAATGTACCGTTTGTTCTGGTTGTAACTGTAATTGCTTGTATTCCTCACGATTGAGGTAAGCTACCACCATTTCCCCATCAGCTAACATTAATTCTACCTGTATTTCCCAGCCTAAATGAATAACTCTTTTTACCACTGCCCAACTATTCAACCCATCTTGATTGGGCATAATTTCCAGGTCGTGGGGACGGATAAAAACGGTGGAATTATCCCCCGGATGATGTCCATTTCCTAATCCTGCTAAACTGGGTAAGATATTCACTTCCCCAATAAACTGCATCACAAAAGGTGTGGCTGGATGATCGTAAATTTCGGCGGGAGAACCCACCTGTTCAATTTTACCATGATTCATCACAACAATCGTATCGGCCACTTCCATTGCTTCCTCTTGATCGTGGGTAACAAAAACACTGGTAACGTGAACTTCTTCGTGTAAATTTCTCAGCCATACCCTTAATTCTTTTCTAACTTTTGCATCTAAAGCTCCAAAGGGTTCATCCAATAATAATACATTCGGTTGAATGGCTAAAGCGCGGGCTAAAGCTACTCTTTGCCGTTGTCCTCCCGATAATTGGGCGGGATAGCGATCGCCTAATCCTTGTAATTGAATTAATTCTAATAGTTCCTCAACTTTTTTCTTAATTACTGGCGATTTTTGCTGGCGAATTTCTAGGCCAAAAGCAATATTTTGACGAACAGTTAAATGTTTAAATAGGGCATAATGTTGGAAAACAAAGCCGATATTTCTCCGTCTAGGATCCAGATGGGTGGTATCTTGTCCGTTAATGATAATCGCGCCACTATCGGGACTTTCTAATCCCGCAATTGAACGTAATAAGGTGGATTTTCCCGATCCCGATGGTCCGAGGAGGGCGACTAATTTGCCTTCAGGAATGGTTAAACTGATATTATCTAAGGCTTGAAAATTGCCGAAACGTTTGGAAACTTGGTGGATAGTAATACTCATTTAGGTTAATTGTAGTTAAGTAGTATGAATTTTGTGGGCGGTTTTACGTTCGAGAATTTCTTTGATAATTAAAGTAACTCCCGCTAGTAAGGCGAGAATAGCCGCCGCACTAAAAGCAGCAGGAGTGAGATAATTTTTATAAGCCTGTTCTACGAAAATTGGCAGGGTGGCAGTTCTACCTAAAATACTGCCAGAAACCACAGAAACCGCCCCAAATTCCCCCATCGCCCGGGCATTAGTTAACAGCACTCCGTACATCAACCCCCAACGAATATTGGGTAAAGTTACGCGCCAGAAAATCTGCCAATCATTTGCCCCTAAAGTGCGCCCCGCTTCCTCTTGTTCTAAGCCAATTTCTTCTAAGACTGGGATAACTTCTCTAGCGACAAAAGGCATAGTAACAAATATAGTTGCTAATACCATTCCGGGTAAAGCAAAAAGTATTTTTATACTGAAAAGTTCTAAAAAAGAACCTAACCAACCATTGCGCCCATAGAGCAGTACAATCATTAAACCCGCTACCACGGGAGAAACGGCAAAAGGTAAGTCAATTAAACTAATTAATAAAGTTTTACCACGAAATTGATTGCGAGCAATTACCCAAGCGGCACAAAGTCCAAAAATTGTGTTTAAAGGTACAGTAATTAGGGCAATAATTACTGTTAATCTTACCGCTTCGATAAAGTCAGAAGTTCCCGCCGCTTCTAAAAAAGCTTGGAATCCATTGCGAAAAGCATAGTAAAATACTGCCGCTGCTGGAATAAATAATAATAGTGCCAGATAGACAAGAGCGATGATAATTAGTAGGGGTTTGTAATCCCGCTCTTTCGGTTTGGTTGATTTTTTTAGACTCAGCATTTTTGATCTGTCTCCAGTCATACTCTAATATTTTTTACTCTTTACTTAACCCTGTATTTTTGCCCCCATTGCTGCAGGAAATTAATTACTACTAACATGAACAAAGAAACCAGTAATAAAACCATGCCGATTACTGTCGCCCCTGTGTAATCATATTCCTCTAGTCTTTGAAAGATTAAAACTGGGGCAATTAAATCCTTAAAGGGGATATTAGAGGAGATAATAACTACAGAACCATATTCACCGATCGCTCTGGCAAAACCGAGGGCAACTCCTGTTAAAATAGCGGGTAGTATTGTGGGAAAAATAACTCGCCAGAAGATTTGCCAAGAGGAAGCACCGAGGGATAAAGCCGCTTCTTCTACCTCTTTTTCCATTTCCTGTAAAACCGGCTGTAAGGTGCGGACAATAAAGGGTAAAGCGATAAATAACATCGCCACAAAAACCCCTAAAATGGTAAAGGATATCTTAATGCCAAAGGGGGCAAAAAATTGACCGAGCCAACCGTTATCACTGTAAACTGTGGCTAGGACTAAACCAGCAACAGAAGTGGGTAAAGCAAAGGGCAAATCCACACAAGCATCGACAATTTTTTTACCCGGGAATCGATAACGCACTAATACCCAAGCGATAATAGTGCCAAAAACTCCGTCTATCAGTCCGGCAATTAAGGAAGTAAAAAAAGTGACTTGGTAAGCGGATAAAGAAATCGGTAAAGTGGCAACACGCCAAAATTCGGCAAAACCAAGAGTTAGGGATTTAGCAAATAGTGCCGCTGCCGGTAAAACCAACAAAACCACTAGATAACTAATGGTAATTACCCAAGGAATAGAAACTTTTTTCAGGGGTTGACTGGGAGATAAAGATAATTGTGGGTTAGCCATTGTTTATTATTGCTAGAGATTACCAATTGTCCGCTTCTTCAAGAACTTGTGCTGAATCATACCAAACTTCTACATCTAAATCTGCCAGATAGGAAAGGGCATTTTCTATACCTTGAGAGTTGCCTTGTAGTTGTAGATCAAACCAGCCATCTTGATTATTATTGGCAGCTAACAAAGCGGAAAATATATTCACTTTTAGACCTGGAAAAGACCCTAAACGTGCTATAATTGGCTCGTTAATATATTGTTTAGGAACCCGAATTTTTATTCGTCGGGACGTGGGGCGATCAAGTCCCGATTGATCGAGATGTAAATCACTTTGGGGATGATTAATAGTTTGCCATTGAGGTTGATTATCCATGGTTTTTCTCCTTAAGATTTACCAGCTTTAGTCAGAATTTTATCGAACAAGGCTCCATCTTCAAAGAATTGTTTTTGTACCTTATCCCAACCGCCTAAATCCTGCACGGTAAAGAGATTTTTTATCTGAGGAAATTTACTCTCAAACTCTTTAACTATCGTCGGTTCAACGGGACGAAACCCCACCTTAGCAAATTCTCTTTGTGCCTCTGGGGTAAATAAAAACTGCACAAAAGCTTCCGCCACTTTTCTCGTACCTTTTTTATCCACATTGGCATCAACAACCGCCACGGGATTATCAATAGAAATATTATAATCAGTGGGAACAGTATAGGCTAAATTCTCACCTTTTTGGTTAGCGAGAATCATCTCGTTTTCGTAATTAATTAGCACATTTCCCTGGCCTTGTTTAAAAAATACATCACTAGATTCACGAGCATCTCTAGGTAAAACTGGCGCATTTTTAAACACTTTTTCGACAAAAGTTTGCGCCGCTTGTTCACTGCCTTCCGCTTGCGTCACCGAACCCCAAAGAGCGAGAAAATTCCAGCGCGCTCCGCCAGAAGTCTTGGGATTAGCGGTAATAACTTTAATATTATCCTTGGCTAGATCTGACCATTTATTAATTTTAATATTGGCATCACGAGGAACAAAAGCCACTACAGATTTATGAACAATAGAGTCATTGGGAGCTTCTTTTTCCCAACCGGGTTGAATTAATCCCGCTTGCTCAATTTTCTTGGTATCCAAAGCTAAAGCCAACGCTACCACATCCGCTTCTAAACCATCGATAACGGCACGAGTTTGGGAACCGGAACCACCATAACTCTGTTCAAAAGTTACTTTTTGCCCCGTTTTTTGTTGCCATTCCTCGACAAATTTGGGAATGATTTTTTCGTAGGCACTTTGGGTGACAGCATAGGAAACAAGTGTCACAGTCACGGGTTTTTGGCTGTCATTGCCGCTATTGGTGGGGGATGGGGTGCAAGATGCCAGCATTCCTCCCGTCAGGACAGTTGCCATGAGTAGGGATAAACAAGACTGGGATGACTGCATCGGCGGCGCTCCTAAGCTTTACTCTGAGGTTGTATCTGTTTTCAGGTGTAGTTTAATCCTACAGCATGGAAAACAAAATTTCAATACATTTATAAAACAAATTGGAAATAAGGTGATAACAAGGGAAACTGTGAGAAGATGGAATCAGTGCTACATCTAGGTTTGAGACTATGGGCAAGAGCGTCAAAACCAAAAAAACAACCCTCCTACAACAACTGATTAACCAGAGTTTTCTCTTTCGCGGACTAGAGGAGGCTTGGTTAAGTCAGTATCTGGATGCTGACAATCTCAAGTTAGAGACGCTATTTTCCAATCGTCCAGTCTATACGGCTTTTCTCCCCGATGAATTTCTAGATGTTTTGTATGTGATTTTGAATGAGGGTGTAATCGTCGTCCGCAGCACCCCCCTCGACCGGATTATTGCCATTACCTACCCCGGCGGCTGTTTTGGCATGAGGAGTTTACCCTTTAGTTATGGTTTAGCCAGTCGCGCCTTTCCCTGTTTGGTGGAATCCTATAAAACTACCCACGTCCTGAAAATTCCCTTATCGGCGCTAGAAAAGATTTACAACGATAACGAAAGTTTTCGTCAACGGTACTGTTTTTTATTTGAATTACAGCAAAAATTCGAGTATCATTTGCTTAATTGCAGTAGCTATCCACCCCAAGCTGTAGCCACTTTACTCAGAGCTTTAATCTATCAAGAAAGAGAATTAGGCAGTCAACCGAGTGCCGAAAATATCTATACTTTTGATCTATCCGTCGATATGATTGCTCGCGCTTGTCAACTCAATCAACGCACCGTCGAACAGGTATTAAAAGGATTGCAAAACGTGGGATTAATTGCCTCAGAATCGACGGGGGATTTAATTCGGGTACTGGATGCCGAGGGTTTAAAAGAAGTGTACAGTGCCACCAGGGATAAAGTTAATTGGTGGCCCCTCAGATAAGTAGGTTTGGCCTTATTTATTATTGCCATTGACAGCGCTTTAAAGCATCTTCGGCAGCCGCTTTGGTGGCATCCTGTTTCCGTTTACCTTTACCTGTACCGTAGAGAAGGTTATTAACCCGCACTTCGGCAGTAAATTCCCTAGCGTGGGGGGGTCCTGTCACATCGATGATCGCATATTCTGGATTAGAGGCGAAATTGGCCAGCGCCCACTGTTGAAAGAGATTTTTGGCATCGATAAAAGATGGCGATTCCGATTGTTGAGAGACTAAATGAGAGGCTACAGGGATAAAAAGCCCGTGCAGATAGTTTTTAACCGCATTTAACCCCGAATCTAGATAATAAGCCCCAATTATCGCTTCAAAAGTGTCCGCTAATAGGGTAGGATTCGATCGCCCCCGATCTTTAATTGCCCCCTTACCCAAACGCATTAACTCCCCCAGGCCGATTTCGATGCCTAATTGCGCTAATTGTTCTTCTTTGACCAAATTTGACCGCAAACGGGTTAATTCTGCCTCGTTCATGGCGGGATATTTTTGATACAAAAGTTCGCCCACCAAAAAAGCCAAAATCGCATCGCCCAAAAATTCTAGGCGCTCGTTATTTTCCGTCAATTGGGACTGTTCATTAACATAGGAACGATGGGTTAAAGCTTGGGTGAGAAGGAGAGCATTTTGAAAAGGAGGCAAACAAGACATTACAGAAATGATCAAGTCAAGAGCATTTCTTATCTTAATCCGACCCCACCCCGAATAGATGAGACGAACGATCCTTTTTTTACTGTTTTTTCCAGCTAGTTTAGGCATAATCTCCCAAATATTCTCACCGGAAAACCTATCCGCTGCTATTCTTGCCCTAGGTACCCTGGTGATGTGTATAGAACAGGCACGCATGGCAGCGGTGGACTTGGCAGAAATTGCCCAATTTCAGCAAAAAACCAGCGATCCTCGCCTTGATCGCTTTTTTATGGTTACAATTAGTACAATTGTTTTAGAATTGTCGGGCTTTTATGTGGCTGCCCTCTGGATAGGATGGGGAGCTTTAATAGTTTTAGTCAGTCAAATTTGGTTTCAATGTTTAGCCAAAATTCAACTGCAGCCAAGCACGGAAAAAATTATTGACCATGGCATAGGGCCACGTTTACCCATCTTACTCGCTGACGGAATCGGCATAATCTTCGTGGCTTTCTGGTTAGCCAAAATTGCCCCCCTAATTATGGCCATGACTTTAACGACAATGTTGTTAATCTACGGCTCTATTAAGTATAGACCTCTTGTCAAATTCAAAAATCTTCCCTTGGTTGAGGAGTAAGTAGCCAGTATTCGGTCGTCAGGAGAATCAAAAATGAGCTTTAATCAATTAAATTCTCTATTTAGAGATTTTATGCCTATTTTTCTCATTTTTGAACTCTCAAAAATTAATTATCGTTGAGCTTGCCGCTGGAGGATTTGAGCGCATTTTTCTCTCAGACATCAGCCCTCCTTTGCTACAATGATAATCATTATGGAGGGTGGTGGGCGGTTTTCGAGATGCTGGTTTAGTACGACACCCAAAACTTGTAGCCTGTTACTTTGGTAAGGAGACTGGCAAATTGCTCGGCTTCAGCTTTAGAGGTAAAGCTGGCAGCCTGTAAATTTCCTCTGCTAGTTATAAATGCGTCGCCACAATATTTTTCCTTGACTGTCTTGAGAGCTTGTCTATTTCCCATAACTGAATACCATACGGATCCGCTTCTGGCAGAGGAGCCGCAGGCTGGCTGCCATTCTAGTGTGACGGAGCTATTGTTAGTTTTTGTATTGCTATCCTGTCCGAGAAAATATACAGAAACCACTAATATTACTAAAGCAATAATAATTCCAAAGCAGCCACAACCTTTGTTTGGAGAACCAAGATTGCTAGTTATGCCGAGATCAATAACTGGATGATTACTCATTTTATCTATTTTTAGTATTTTATCTTATAAAAGCAGTAAATTATTTTGTGTTTAAACTATTTATTCTGATTTGCTTTTCAATTTTTTCCTTGATTTCTAAATCCTTGAAATCGTTGTTTTTGTTATCGTTGATGCGTTCATCTTTTTTTCGTTGTATAGCTTCTAGTAAATCATTTGTACTCACTTGCCCTTGAATAGGGTGTTTGCCTTCTTTTTTTGCTCTTAACGCCGCTCTGTTAGCAGCGTCGATGACTGCTTCACGGATGTCTCGTCCACAGACTTCATCGACCTGTGCAAGTTGGTTAAAGTCCAATTGGTCGGTTGGAAGAAGATCTGGGATGTGGCATTGCCAAATTTTCTCCCTTTCCTTAATGCCAGGCAGTAAAAATTCTATGTGTTTTACTCTTGTTTCAAATGCTTTATCGTAGTTTTCAATTAAGTTAGTGGCAAAAATAACAACTCCGCGAAATTGCTCTAGGCAGATTAGCAGTTGACTTCGCATAGAGTTTATTGCCTGCTCAGAACCAGAGTTTACTTCCGTAAGTCTTCTAGAAAGGAGCGAGTCGGCTTCGTCAATAAAAAGGACGGCTCTCTCTTTTTCAGATATATTGAATATTGATTTCAGGTTTTTCGGACCTTCTCCGTGAAACTTACTTTCAATGTCGGCGTAGGTGGCTAGAAGTATTGGCTTGCTCATGTAATCTGCAACGGCGTGTGCTGCTAGGGTTTTCCCAGTTCCAGGAGGTCCGTAAAAATTTAACACGGTGCAGGGATGGGGTTGAATTTCTCTTAAACCCCATGAGTCAAAAACAACTTCTTCAACGTTGATGGCTTCGACGGTGTATAAGAGGTTTTCTTTGACTTCGTTAGGTAGAATTAGTTGGTTAAAGCTATAGAGAGGTTTCTGTATGTGGCAAGGGATAGGCTCGTTTTCCGTTTGATCGGTAAAGTCTACGGGGCTTTCTGTTGTGGAGGTCTTTGGTACTTTACTCGTTCCTACAATTTGAACTTCCTCGCTCGTGCTAATAGTGATGTTGATTTCTTGGACGTTGTTTTTTTCTAGAAGATCACCTATGAGCTTGAGAAGTCGAGTACGCAGGACACCTGCTTGCACTTCTGGTACAGTATTGGGAATTCCTGTTATATAAAGTTCATTTTGCATAATGAATCCTGGGGCTGATGTTTTATTTTATAAGGATTGTACCTGTTTCTTTAAGCTGATTTTTTACGCTTTCATCGATATCTTTTACGTCCATAAGCTCATATGCTTTAACTTTTCCAGTCTGTTGATTGAAGATTCCATAAACATGGTTGCATTTATTGGATTGAATCTGGTTTGTCACAAAGCCGATATCTTGTCCTGTCATGCGTATCTTTTGTTTCAGACGGACGAAATATTCACGTATCTTCTGAAGGGTTAACCAGATCACGTAAATGACTTGGGCACCAATATAAACAAGTGAAGATAGGGCAGTTATAATTGCGAATGAAATAGGGTCCATGATATAGCCTAATATTCTTGGTGAGGAACTAATTAACAATGATTACGTTGTTTGCTCCAAATGCTTCGCGAAGTTCTTTGTCTAAAGACTGTGTGATAATTTTTCTACCGTATTGGTGTCCTTCATATTTTTGTATTACTTGTTTTTCCCCATTCAGAAAAACTTGTATGATCGCAATTTTATTATCTTTGCCAAAAACTCTTTTTGCAATTGCTCCGCATTTTACATCTGGATGCCTTGGTTGGGATAAAAACCAGGCAATGATATCTTCATATTTTGCTTCAGATGTTATTTCAGGTTTCTCAGGTAGCATCTTGTCAAATGTGGAAAAAACATTTTCCATGTTTTCCTTTGTTTGTTTCAGAGGATTAGTAACATTTGACAAAAACTGCTCTAATGAATCTTTCATTGGATTGTCCTATCTTTTAATATCTTGTTTGGCGGTTTTTTGTGTTGCTTGTTATCTCATTCTTACTCAGTATCATCTTCAAAGCGCAAAGCAGTTAAACCCTGACTTCTCACAACAGCCACCTGATTAACTTGACCGAAGCCATCAGATTGAGCAGAATCAGACAAACTATGGTAAACAACAGGAAAGCTGGACAACAGGGGAGAATTCATTGCATTGACCCTCTAAACTTGTGAGATGAAACTTACTCAAATCAACGGTGTAAGGTGGGCATTGCCCACCACCTGCCTTGGTATTATTTATGAAGTCCAATTCAGCCCAGCTTCCCCCAACCTTTTAATAACTGATAGGGTTTAGGCTTACAAGACTATTAATTAATGCCCTCCACCATCCTAAAAGCGTTTTTTTCTTCCGTCAATAAAATATAAATTATGCTTATTTTTTTTAAAAAAATTATCAGGTTTATTGATGAATCAGAGAAAATCAAATTAAATTCGGTGCGGTTAAACCCTGACTTCTCGCACCAGCGATTAACTTGACCGAAGCCATGAGATTGAGCAGAATCAATCGGCACAAGTCCAGAAAACGGGTTTCTTGAAGAAACCCGTTTTCTCTCTGAAAAAACTATCCCGAAAGCGATCGATTAAGGGAACAATTAAAAATGATGGGAATTACCTTAGTTGATTTACCCGATGGACAAAGCCAATGGTATCCTAGAGAAAAGAGCCATAACCATGATTAATATCCCAAGAGACCGCCAATTTTTCCCAAAATAACCTTGCTAAGTCGAGAGGATTGGTTAAGGAAGATTACTTGCCCCAATCTCACTTATGCTAGAATGATTATCATTACCACAATAAAGAAGGAGCAAAATGATTATCGTGGTGACGGGGGGTATAGCTGCGGGAAAAACCCATTGGATTCGCCAACAAATCGCCCAAAGCAAGCAGCCAAGTCTATATTTTAGTCCCCAGACGGAAACTTTTCCCATTGATCATCTCACTTTACAGAGTGACTTTCCCCAGTTGTCCTCTATTTCTAGGGAAGAAGAAGACCTTTTGAGCAGTTTATCCATGGAAAACAGGGTCTATATGGAAGTACCATGGCATTTAGACACGCAATCCCTCGAAAGCTTTCTAAAACCCCTCAATTGTCATCGGGTAGCGATTACGTCTCCAGACGAAGAAATCCCCGAAGGACAAGTTCCCGTCGATGAAATAGTCATCAGTCCCGTCAAAACAACAATAAAAGGTGATCAATGGTCAAAAAAACGGGAAATACAGATTTATAGAGCCGTTTTAACGGGAGAAATCCTCGATTTTTCCAGTTTAACCACCTTTTGGACAGAATTAACCCAAGGGGCCTATGGGGAAGTGCTGCGGGTTAAAAGTATCTTCGATATCATCGATGGTCAGTGTATTTATGGGGAATTTATGGATGAATGGCCAGAAAAAGACTTTCAAAGCTTAAATTTCCCCTTAAATCTCGATGGGAGACCGAATCGCTTTAGTGGGATTGAAATCGTCGGTCGCAATCTCGATAAACCGACAATTGCCGATACCCTGAGTGATTGTTGTCTGTCCGATGAGGCACTTTTTTATTATCAACAACAATTTCAAGAATCTTTAGAGCCAGAAATGGAGTTAATCTGATGAAAATAGCCGTTTTATCCTGTATTCATGGCAATATGCCCGCTTTTAATGCTGTTTTGCAAGATTTAGACCAACAGGGTTGTCAAGAAATCTACTGTTTAGGGGATTTGGTTGGGTATGGACCCCATCCTAACCAAGTGGTGGAAAAAATCCGTCAACTGGGGATTACCACGGTACAAGGGTGTTGGGATGAGGATATCGTTGAGGGATTAAATGCCTGTGAGTGCAGTTATCCGTCGCTTTTAGCAGAAAAACGCGGTAGATTAGCTCATGAGTGGACAAATCAAATAATCACCCCAGAAAACCGTAATTATTTGTCAAAACTGCCCGAAATTTTTAAGCTAGATCACCTCTGTTTTGTCCATGGTAGTCCCCAAAGTAACCATGAGTACCTTTTAGCCGAAATGGACGCTTTTACGGCTTTAGAACGGGTTTTATCGGTAGATACAGAGGTTTTATTCTGTGGACATACCCACATCCCCTATATTCGCACTCTCGACGAGGGAAGCTTGCAAATAAAAGTGTATCAACCCGATGGGGAACAGTCGCGGCAATTTACCACACCGGTTAAACGTATCATCAACGTGGGATCGGTGGGAGAACCGCGTCACGGTCGTCCAAATGCCACCTATGTGATTTACGCTCGAGAAACGGCAGCGGTACAGCTGCGAGAAGTGGCCTATAACTATCAGGAAACCTGTCAGGCTATTTTAGCATCGGGTTTACCTCCTATTTTCGCTTGGCGATTGGCTAAGGGTCTAGAATATGCGGAAAAAGCCGATGATCCGACTCATGTTTGCGAACGTTAATTTGTGATAAATCAAGAAATTATGTGGGCAATTTTAAGCGGTATTCAAGGCAATTTACCAGCCTATCAAGCGGTCTTGGAAGATATTCAGCAACGGTCAGTTACTGTAGAAAATTTATATATTTTAGGAGATTTTATCGGTGTTAATCCCGATAGTGAAATGCTAGTAGAACAAATACGTTATCCCACTAAAAATAACTTATATCCGCAGGTTTGTCGGGGATGGTGGGAAGAACAATGTTTAATTTTACACAGTTTAGGAGCCACAGGAGAACCGACGGAATTAATCCATAAACATGGAATTGATAGCACTAAACAACTCTGGGATGCAGTTTCTTTAGAAACGGTGCAATGGTTACGAAATCTCGATTTTGGTTTTGTCGAGTTGGATTGTTTATTAATTCATGGCAGTAGTGTCAGTGTTAGTGAAGAATTAACCCCCGATACTCCCCCATGGCAAATTTTAGATCGACTGCAACGGGTGGGAGTTAATAATCTATTTTGTGGTCGTGCAGGACAAGTTTTTGATTATTCTTTACAGTCCGCTAATTTAACCAGCACTGTTACTACTTTAGATAAACGGCAACCAAGTCAAACTTTGACGATTCAAGATAAGCGTTTAATTGGGGTTGGTAGCGTTGGTAAAGAATTAAATAAAGCAGTTTACACTCTCTATAATCCTAGTAATAATTGCGTGGAGTTTAGAACCGTACCTTATTAATCTTTCAGAGATTAATTAAATATTCAAGATTAATTTAAGTAGGTAGGCGTTAAAAATTATCAGACACCCCCCTTATCAAGGGGGATCAAGGGGGGATTTATCTTCAATTTAATTATAACCAGCTAGATAACTGAGGTGAGAGACTCTTGCTGACTTGCTTGCAGATGGGATTGAGCGCGAACAGCGCGGAACATCCCAAAACGACATAAACCCGTACCAAAGGCCAAACGCATCAGCAGAATTGTCGGCACTTCTCGGACGGATTTAACCAACCCAGTTAGACCAAATTGCCACCAACCTTGGGGACGAATCACCCCCTGCCAAATGGTATCAATCCAAGAGGGTAGAGTGGCTTTTGTCCAGTCAGCAGTCACCACTTCCCCATCTACCAATCCCGTGGCCGCTAACTGTTCGGCAAAACCTTCGATGCTGGCAAAAGCGGGGTGAGACCACTGATCCAAAAGTTGGCGCATTACAGGACTTTCCCAGAAATTGAGCGGTTTTTGACGGTCATCTCGCTGATTCCAGTCCGCTACCACTAGGACTCCCCCCGGCTTAAGAACTCGCAGTAATTCCTGAGCAAAAACGGCTTTGTCCGGCATATGGGGACCGGCTTCAATTGACCAGACCACATCAAAACTCTCGTCGGGAAAAGAAAGGGCCATGGCATCATCGACCAAAAAGCGAGCATTTACATCTGGGGGTGTTAGTTCTTTGGCCCGTGCCACTTGTTTGGGACTAATGGTGACACCGGTAACGGCAAATCCGTAGTCGCGGGCCAGAATGCGACTGCTGCCACCAATACCACAACCGACATCGAGGAGAGTTGCACCGGTGGGTAGTTTATCCAAACCTCCCCAAGAGACCATTTCCGCCACAAAGTCGGCTTTTGCCGCTAGAAAGTCTTTTTTTTCTGGTGGGGAACCGTAGTGACCTAAATGGATGTGTTCGCCCCAATAATATTCTAAAATCCCGTCCTGAGTCCATTGGTCGTAGGAATTGGCCACCGAGTCCGACGATTGGTACTTGCGAGAGGAAACAAAATAGACGACGATAGCGATCGCTAGGAGTAAACCTAAAGATGATGTCAGCAAAAGTATATTCATTAAATGATGCCGGGCAAACTGATACAAAGCTTAATAACTCTTAAAGATTATACAACCTTGAGGTTCTGCGGTTGAGTGACTTTGGTTCTTCGCCAGAAATTAACTATCCCCGTTGAAAGCGACTGGTAATACAGCAGTTATCTTAATAGTTAAGTAGCTGGTTATAATTAAATTAAAAATGGATTTTAGGTTCGATCCCCCCTGCCCCCCTTGATAAGGGGGGTGCCGATAGGCGGGGGGATCCCCCTTGATAAGGGGGGTGCCGATCCCCCCTTAGTCCCCCCTTTAATCCCCCCTTGATAAGGGGGGCATCTGACAACTTTTAACGCCTACCTACTTAGATCACTTCTGTAGTACTAAACTTTTATCTGTTTGTCCCTGTGGAATTGCCCTCAATCCATTCGTAAAAAGCCATAGATTCCGGAGAACAACGGCTGCATCCTCCGCATTTTTCTAGGGAAATCAGGCGAATTCGCCCTTTTTTCAGCAAGCGATTGAGCATGGGACTTAAGGCATCCGCTGACATCCGAAAGTGTGTAGATAAGTCAGACAGAGATGCTTTCTGATTTTTGGCAAGATAAGCCTGTATATCGATTAAAATCATGGTTTATAAGCGAAAAAAATCGAGAAAAGTTGCTTGATTGCGGTGGGTTACGGCGAATCTAAATAATTTGTTAGTTGCCTAGCTTTTTGTCGCCTAACCCACCCTACTTTTAAATTGCCGGACGATTGATTTTTCGGGGACGGAGATTTTTTAAGGTGAATAAAACCCCGACTACGGTTAAACCCATCAAGACTATCCAAAAGAGAGAAAATCCCGGATGTCGAGAAAAAGTGGCGATTTGATAGAAGGAAGTGGCAACAATATAGGCCATTCCTGTGGTCCAGAAGGCAATAAAAGCAGTCCAACCGGCATTAGTTTCGCGATATACTGCCGATGTGGCCGAAACACAGGGAAAATAGAGCAGAACAAACAATAGATAGGCAAAAGCACCCGCTTGACCATCAAATCTTTTCACCATTGCGCCAAAGATTCCTAAATCTACCTCTTGCTTCTCGGCAGCCGTTTTTTGATCTTGCAAATCACCAATATTTAAACCCAAGGGATCAAGTAATTGATTGGGTAATTCCGCTAAATTGGCGGGAATAGTGGCGATAGCTTCCTGAATTTGCCCCCAAAAGTCGAATTTTTCCGCCGCTGCCCCCTTATTCGGGTTATCTTCCCCTGCTAGTTGGCTGTAAATTGAGTTTAATGTCCCTACCATCGCTTCTTTGGCAAAAACTCCCGTAAAAATTCCCACCGTTGCCGGCCAATTTTCCGGATCTAGTCCCATGGGTGAGAAAATAGGAGTTACAGCTTTACTGGTAGCACTTAAAACCGATCGCTCGCTGTCTTGATTACCAAAAGAACCATCAAAACTGACGGAGTTGAGTAATCCCAAAATCATCACCATTAACACGATAACTCGTCCAGCTTTCCATAAAAACGCTTGCAGACGTTCCCAAGTGCGAATTAAAACCCCTTTCAGACGCGGTAGATGATAGGGAGGCAATTCCATAATAAAGTGACTGACTTCTCCCTTGAGTAGGGTTTTTTTCATCACCAATCCCGTCAAAATAGCGGCGAGAATTCCTAAGATATAAAGACCAAAAACGATATTTTGACCACCTATGGGGAAAAAAGCCGCCGCAAATAGGGCATAAACAGGTAATCTGGCCCCACAGGACATAAAAGGATTCATCATAATCGTCATTAAACGATCACGGGAATTTTCTAGGGTCCTGGTGGCCATAATTGCCGGCACACTGCAACCAAATCCCACTAGCATGGGGACAAAGGATTTACCCGGCAATCCCACCAAACGCATCAATCGGTCCATGACGAAGGCTGCCCGGGCCATATAGCCGGAATCCTCTAAAATTGACAAAAAGAGGAACATAAAGCCAATTACGGGGATAAAAGTGGCGACGGTTTGCACACCTCCCCCCGCTCCATCAGCGAGCAGAGCAATTAGCCAACCGGGGGTATGGATTTTTTGTAAAACTTGGGACAAACCATCGACAAAGATAGTCTGGGCAGTTAAATCGAAGAAATCGATAAAGGCAGCACTAACATTGATTGTAAACAAGAACATTAGGTACATTACGCCCAAAAATATCGGAATTCCTAACCAGCGATCGAGAACAATCCGATCGAGGCGGTCGGACATGGTATCATTTATCTGTCCAGTCCGTTGAGTGGCTCCCTGAGTAACTTGTTGAATAAAGCCATAACGAGTATCAGCAATTAAAATATCAAGGTCTTCCCCTAAAACTTGGTGTATTTGTCGTCTATGCTTGACGATAATGCTTAATAGTTCCTGGGATCGCAATTCTGGGACGATGCGATCCTCGTATTGCAGTAAATTTAAAGCGGTCCATCTTGGCTCAACGATCCTTTTACTGCTATGGTCGTTAATGTAGGCAATAATCTCGTTAAGAGCTTCCTCAATTACCGCAGGATAAGCCACATAAGCAGCAGTATGGTTAATATCATCGACTAATTCCCCAATTTTTTGCTTTAATTCTCCGATTCCCTCCCCTTTAACCGCACTAATCGGGACGACAATTGCATCCATGCGAACGCTTAAGAGTTGCGGATTAACCACAATACCCCTAGTTTTGGCCACATCCATCATATTCAGGGCAATCAACATCGGTAAACGCATCTCCATGATTTGGGTAGTCAGGTAGAGATTACGCTCTAAATTGGCAGCATCGACGATATTAATCACTAAATCCGCTTCTCCTGACAGTAGATAGTCCCTAGCGACTAATTCATCCATTCCTGTCTCCCCTTCTTCCACATCAAGGGAATAGACTCCGGGTAAATCCACAAGGGTGATATCTTCCCCGTTAACTTGAAATCTTCCCTCTTTGCGATCGACTGTTACTCCCGGCCAGTTGCCGGTCCGTTGATTGGACCGGGTGAGAGCATTAAAAAGGGTAGTTTTGCCACAGTTAGGATTGCCGATTAAGGCGATAATGGGTTTGACCATAATTAGGATATTGAGTAATTAATAGGCTTAGATGATTAAATTTAGCTTTTTGGGTCTATTTCTTCGACGATTAAAGTGTCTGCCTCCTGTTTACGCAGACTGAGATGAAATCCCCGCACTCGAATCTCGACGGGATCCCCCAAAGGTGCGACGCGAATAACGGTAAACTCTGTCCCCGGAGTTAATCCCATTGATAACAATTTTCCTTTGTATCCGCGCAATGCTCGGTCATAACCGATGACTTTACCCGCTTTTCCTATGGGTATCTCCCGCAGAAATGTTCTTACTTCAGTTAGGTCTTTTTTGGGTTCCAGTTTTTTCGGTTGAATGTCACTAACGAGGATTTTTTCGGCCATTTCCGCCCCGATACCGATACGATTGTCTTGAATGCCAATTAAAACTGATCCCCTCGGTTGGGAGCTAATTACCTGTAATTGAATGCCGGGGTTTAATCCCATACCTAGTAGTCGATTAATCCCTCCTGTCCCCTGAAATCCCACTAACCAGACGGTTTTTCCCATTTCCACTTGTGCTAAAGGATAAGTGGCAGCAAAGTCATTACCCGTGGGAGTGACATTATCTAATTCTGTCTTTTTACCACCCCAACGGAAAAATTGGGCTTTATTTGGCGATTTTTCTGGTTTTTCTGGTTGATTCGGTCTAATTTTATCGTCCATGCTTTTCTTATCTCCAAAGGTAATGAAGGTCTTTCATTCAAGAGTGACAATAATTCCTTAATAGCTCATCGAGTTTACTGAAGTAGCCAAAGGGTGAGAACTGCACTACTGTCAGCCTCAGTCAACGGTTTTGAAACTGTCTAAGACTTGCGATCGCTAAAAAATAAATGCTAATTATTCTCAATTACCAGTGTAATCCCAAAGGGGAGACAGAAAAGAAAATTTTTTCTTTAAAAAAGTCGCCAGTCTGCGGTAAATGGCGATCGCTGAGAGACGAAAATCTTCTTAATGCCGAAAAATTCGGCTCTCTTGGGTTTGGTGGGTAAAATGTATTCTAAGATACAGTCCTGCTGGCGAGCGAGTGGAAGGAACCACAGAGACACAAAGGACACAGAGATCGATCACTACTATATAAGTTAAACTTATCACACAAAGAATAAGAGAGCCAAAATTCTCCCTTGCAAGGGAGATTCCCCCAGCTATCTACCAATTAATTGCACCCAGCTACTGGGAACAGAAAAAGCTATATTTAATAAGTAAATCGAATCTGTCTTTCTGTTTAAAGACCTATGGATAACAAAATTCTCGACGTTCATAATCTCACCGTTGAATTTTCCAATCAGAAAAGAACAACAGTCGCCGTTAATAACATTAGTTTTAGCTTGCAGAAAGGTCAAGTTCTCGGTTGTGTGGGGGAGTCGGGTTCAGGAAAATCCGTCACCTCCCTTGCACTCATGGGATTGGTTCCCTCTCCGGGAAAAATTACTGGGGGAGAAATTTGCTTTCGTCCGGCAAAAGGTCAGTCAATGCAAGCAGTAGATTTATTATCTATTCCCCCGGAAGAATTGCGTTATTATCGCGGGGGAGAAATGGCGATGATTTTCCAAGAACCAATGAGTTCTCTTAATCCAGTTTATAACATCGAGTTTCAACTCACCGAAGCAATTTTACTGCACCAAAAAGTCACACCCGAACAGGCAAAAAATCAAGCCATCTCTCTACTGCAAGAAGTGCGCTTATTACCCAGTGATGAACAGTTAGAGGAGAAATATATAGAAACTTTTTCCTTAGAAAATAAGGGTCATGTTAGAGAAAAAATTAGAACTTATATTCAGGAACAAAAAGAGGCAATTCTCAAGCGTTATCCTCACGAATTATCGGGGGGACAATTACAAAGGGTAATGATTGCCATGGCGATTTCTTGTAATCCTACCCTATTAATTGCTGACGAACCAACCACCGCTTTAGATGTGACTGTCCAAGCAGAAATATTAAGATTATTACGCGATTTGTGTAAAAGTGATCGAGAAATGTCAATGGTTTTTATCTCCCACGATTTAGGAGTTATTAACGAAATTGCCGATCAAATTGTCGTGATGTATCAAGGAGAAATTGTCGAACAGGGAACAAAAGAAGAAGTATTAAATTATCCCCAACATCCCTACACAAAAGGTTTACTTGCCTGTCGTCCTCGCTTAAACTCTCGTCCCGAAAAATTACCCACTGTCAGCGATTTTTTACAAGTGAAAAAAGACTCTCAAGGTAAGATTATTGACTTACAGGAAATTACTCCACCGGCAGTTAAGTTTATTACTCTCCAGGAGGAAGAAAGCAGAATCGCAGGTTTACAACATCACGAGAATATTTTATCAGTAGAAAATTTATCGGTTAGATTTCCAGTTAAGGGAGTTTTCGGGCAAGTAAAGACCTTTTTTAATGCCGTAGATCAGGTCAGTTTTGCCGTTAAACAGGGGGAAACCCTCGGTTTAGTCGGTGAGTCTGGCTGCGGAAAATCTACCTTAGCAAGGACAATTCTGCGCTTAATTCCTGCCACTTCTGGAAATATCTATTTCCGAGGAGAAAATCTCGCTAAGTTAAACCCCAGCGATCCAAAATTAAGACTACTGAGACGGGAATTACAGATAGTTTTTCAGAATCCCTACAACTCCCTGAATCCCCGTTTATCCATCGGTAAAGCAATTTTAGAACCGATGGTTATTCATCATACCGGCGGCAATTCCCAAAAGCGACGGCAACGAGTAGAATATTTATTAGAACGAGTTAAACTCGATCCTACTTGGTTCGATCGCTATCCCCATCAATTATCGGGAGGACAACGACAAAGGGTGTGTATTGCTCGCGCTTTAGCCTTAAATCCTCAGTTTATTATCTGTGATGAATCTGTCTCTGCTTTAGATGTTTCCGTACAAGCGGGAGTCTTAAATTTACTCAAAGAATTACAGCAGGAATTTAATCTCACTTATATCTTTATTTCCCACGATTTAAGTGTCGTCAGATTTATGAGCGATCGGATTATGGTGATGAATAAAGGTAAAATTGAGGAAATGGGTACAGCTAACCAAATTATTAACTCTCCCCAAAGTGATTACACGCGTAAACTTATCGCTTCTATTCCCCAATTTACCGAAAGTCTTGCTAGTTAAGTAGCTGGTTATAATTGAATTAAAAATGGATTTTAGCTTCGATCCCCCCTGCCCCCCTTGATAAGGGGGGTGCCGATAGGCGGGGGGATCCCCCTTGATAAGGGGGGTGCCTGACAACTTTTAACACCTACCTACTCCCCAATTTACCGAAAGTCTTGCTAGTTAAGTAGCTGGTTATAATTGAATTAAAAATAGATTTTAGCTTCGATCCCCCCTGCCCCCCTTGATAAGGGGGGTGCCGATAGGCGGGGGGATCCCCCTTGATAAGGGGGGTGCCGATAGGCGGGGGGATCCCCCTTGATAAGGGGGGTGTCTGACAACTTTTAACACCTACCTACTTAAAATTAGCCATCAAATCGAAAGGATTAGCTGCCTCTAATTGTGCCGATAAACCTAACAAAGTGATTTCATCAGCAGGTTTACCCACTAACTGGATTCCCACAGGTAAACCCTGACTATCAACTCCCGTTGGTAAAGCAATTGCGGGCAAACCACTCGCATTAGCAATCGGGGAAGGGGCAATCCAAGCAATCATCTTATCAACCGCTGCTTCCGGTGGTAAATTTTCCCACTCACCAATTCCGGGGGGTTGATGTAGGAAAATGGGCAAAAGTAAGACATCAAAATTATCAAACATCGCCACAATTTGCCGCGAAATAACGTGCATCTGCTGCACCGCTTGCAGGTATTCCCCCGCGCTGCCAGAATTGTCTAATAACCATTGGTTAAGGGGACTTAATAACTCCTTGGGAATTCCCGTCGCCGCCGTCCCCGCTTGCCAAATACGCCGAAAAGGAGCGATTAAAGCCTGTAAATCGGGAGAATACTCCGTTAAATGATGCCCCATACCCTCTAAAATTTTAGCCGTAGCGAGGACAGCATTTTTATAGACGGAAGTTGCCTCGCCGAAGGGGGATATGGAAGTAGAAAAAGCGATTCTTAGGGGTTTTACGCCTCTCTGAGTGGCTTCTAGGAAAGAAAAGGGCGGATCGGGTAGCCAGTAGGGATCGCCCGTCGTATAGCCCGAAATCACGGTAAGCAGTGCCGCCCCATCTGCCACCGTCTTAGAAAGAGTGCCGTTAGTGGCGATACCGCTTTGAAATTCCCCCACCGGGGCATAGGAAACGCGCCCGCGACTGGGTTTTATCCCCACCAAACCGCAACAACCCGCCGGAGTACGCACCGAACCGCCACCGTCGGAACCCTGGGCAATCGGGCAGAAACCCGCCGCTACCGCCGCCGCCGCACCGCCACTGGAACCTCCTGCGGTATAATCGCGGTTGAAGGGGTTACGAGTCGGCAAAAAACCCGGATTTTCGGTGTAGGGAAAGGAACCTAGTTGGGAAGTGGCAGTTTTGCCCAGAAGGATAAAACCCGCCATTTTCATTCTGGTGACTATTCCTTCGTCGTATTGGGCGATATTTCCCTGTAAAGCGGCGACTCCGTAACTAACGGGCATTCCAGCGACGGCATTTAAGTCTTTAATGGCGGTGGGAACTCCAAAAAAAGGCGGTAATTCGGCAGTAGCGGCGATTTGACTTAATTGTTCCGTTTGGATGCTGGCGGTTGCTAGGGCGCTTTCCCCGGCGACATGGACAAAACTACCGATTTGACAGTCAAATTTCTCGATTCTGTCGAGGTATAAATGGGTTAATTCTAGGGGGGAGATTTGTTTAGTGCGAATCAGTTGGGCTAATTCTAGGGCAGATTTTTGCAATAATTCATCACTCATGAGCGATCGAGTTAAAATAGGTAAGTGAAAATAATTATATTCGTTAGTGGGAAGATGGTTTTAAAAGAAAAAAGGAAAAAGTAAAAAAAGACCATTGCTGTAAAAATTTCCCTATCCCCTATCCCCCCTTGTCTTGGAAAATTATGACCTCACAGTTAATTGAAATTCTCTCGGCTGACGAAATTCGTCGCACCATTACCCGTTTAGCTTCCGAAGTTATCGAAAAAAGTGGCGATTTGAATAATTTGATTTTGATCGGTATCTACACGCGAGGAGTGCCTTTAGCTAATTTAATTGCTAGTCAAATTGAGAGCTTAGAAGGGGTAAAAGTTCCCGTGGGAGCGATCGATATTACCTTCTATCGCGACGATCTCGATCGCATTAAAACCCGCACTCCTGCTAAAACCAAAATGCCCCTAGATGTCACGGGAAAAACCGTGATTTTAGTCGATGATGTTATCTATAAAGGTCGCACAATCCGCTCCGCTTTTAATGCTATTATTGAGTATGGCAGACCGCAAAAAATCCGCTTATTAGTTCTCGTTGATCGTGGTCATCGGGAATTACCAATTCACCCGGATTTTACTGGCAAAAAACTCCCCACCGCAGCCGAGGAACAGGTAAAAGTTTATCTACAAGAGATTGACGGCAAAGATGGGGTGGAATTAATCAAATAAACAGAGGATTGGTAACTATCCCCAGAGGAAAATAAACAGAATTGCTCCGATAAGTAGGTAGGCGTTAAAAATTATCAGACACCCCCCTTATCAAGGGTAGGGTTGATTCATGAATCAACCCTACCTTATCAGGGGGGGCAGGGGGGATCGAACCTAAAATCCATTTTTAATTTAATTATAACCAGCTACTTAATAGCCACAAAAATAGCACTTGTTAAGTTTTTTCCTGTTTAGAAAACTTAACAAATTTAACCATTGAATTACTAAAGTCTGCTGAAGCTTTCACCCTCTATATATTTGCTAAATACAAAAATAATCTATTTTTAGGGCAAGGTAAAAGCAGCAATTACAGGATAATGATCGGAAGGAATAAGATTCAACCAACGGGAAGGATCGACTTTTGCCCAATCTAACTGCAAACGGCTATCATAATAAATGGTATCGATGGCTAAATAAGGGGTATCGGTGTAATTATTAAAGCTCATTTGTTCCGCTAATTCTAAATCGGCTAAAGCGTCCTTTAATTTAATTTCTGGCTGCAGAGGTTGAGTTAAAATCTGACGGGGTAATTGCTGAGAATTAACATTAAAATCCCCCGTTAAAAACAGGTAATCTTTTGTTAAATCTAGTTGACAAAAACGCTCTTGTATGCACTTCGCACCTAAGTCCTTAGCTTTGTCGCTATAGTAATCGAGATGGGTGTTATAAAACTGTAAAGTTTGCCCCTCAAGAGTGCCAAATTTAGCCCCCGTTACCATGCGGGGATAAGGATTACCCCAAGCTTCGGTAATACTGCCAATAACATCGGGAGTTTCTGATAACCAAAATTCGTAAATTTCCAAACATTTTAACCGACTTGGTTGATACAAAATCGCACAATGTTCATCTAATCCTGTTCCCCTGCGATCGCTGCCTAAACTTTGGTATTTTGGCAATAAACGGTGTAGATCCAATAGTTGATTAGCGCGAGCTTCCTGAGTACCAATTATATCGGGAGAATAGTGAGCAATTAAGGCCGCGACTGCTTCCCTTCTTACTCGCCAATTACGCTCATCGGGATCGGGTTTATCGTAGCGAATATTAAAGGACATCGCTGTTAGTTTCATAGCAAAATCGAGAATAGGGAAGATGGAAGGGAATGGGGATTTCTGTCAGTAAATAGTAATCAGTAATCAGTGAACTGAAAACCCACATCTGATAACAAAGTCCGAATCTAAAACCTAATTCGTTAAGCTAAAAGCTTTGATGTGCTTAGTTTCTAACCTTCTTTTTAGGTAGGAGAATTGCCAGATTCTGTCTTTTGCCTCTTGCCTTCAGAAGCTGATAACTGATAACTGCCTTTTTCTAGGATCGAGAATCAGAATCTACATCTGTCTTCACTTCGGGGATAATATCCGGTCTTTGGGCATCTTCCCAACCAACCGGACGTTTAGAATTATACCAAGCGATCGAACCGATGGTGACAGCAGCCAGAAAACCGACCACATAAACTGCCACGAAATAAACGGGGAATTTGCCACTGGCCACTTCTAGGAGTAGATACATAATTTTTTCACGATTAAGCTTTTAATTTGTATATCTTAACAGAATCGGCCCCCTCATCCCTATTCTCGATCGCTACTGGTCCACCAACCGGAAGGCAGCCAAACACCGCCATGAAAAGCTATTTTTGCCGGTGTCATCACATATCCCCAGGCTTCGCCGATCAATTCTCGCTCTAGATTATAAATAGGGATTCTGCGACGCTGATACTCGTTTTCTTCTGCAGCTCTGCCGGGTTGATAATCTTCCAAACCATCCAAAAGCCCAATATCATAATCTGCGTTAAAAGTCAATAAAATTCCCTTCACCCAGCCCTCCCCCTCGGTCAGTCCGGGATAACCGAGGGCGGTAAGATGGTATAAATGCCCCCTTGTGTAGACGGTTCTAGAGTTGATCACTTTTCCTGCACAGTAGGCAGAATAGTTACTCTCCCTGGGTTTCAGGGTTCCATAAACAAAAACTTCCATCATCGATCCAATTGTGCAGCTACTCCTCCTAATAGGATATCGCGAACAAATTGACTGGCTAAAAGTTCGTGGGGAAAACCGAGGGAAATGGCACTGATATTATCGAGTCGTTGCAGCTGTTCCCCAGTCAGGTTAAAGTCCACACAGGCGAGATTATCCTGCAATTGGGACAATTTTCGAGCGCCAATGATAGGAATTATGGGGTTAGGGCGATTTCTGAGCCAATTTAACGCCACTTGTGCCGGTGATTTCCCGATTTCTCTGGCAATCTCCAGGACAGTCTCGGCAATTTTCAGATCGCGATCAAAAATTTGAAAAGGTTGGTCGGTCATGCTTAAACGACCATCGACGGGGTGGGGTTGATTATATTTTCCCGTTAAAACTCCTCCTCCCAGGGGACTCCAAGCTGTCACCCCGATGTTTAATGCTTTGGCCATAGGCAATAATTCCCGTTCGGGGGTGCGTTCCTTGAGAGAATATTCTATTTGTAGTCCGATAAAGGGTGTCCATCCCCGTAGGGTGGCCAGGGTGTTTGCTTGGGAGACAATCCAAGCAGGACTGTCAGAAATGCCGATATAAAGCACTTTTCCCATCCTGACCAAATCATCGAAAGCACGCATCACTTCCTCGATAGGAGTGAGAGAATCCCAAATATGAAGCCAGAGTAAATCGATGTAATCAGTACCTAAACGCTTTAAACTAGCTTCTACCGCTTGAAAGAGGTTTTTTCGATGATTTCCGCAAGCATTGACATCGCCGGGGCGGGTGTTGAGAGAATATTTCGTGGCGATTACCCATTTTTCTCGATCGCCCTTGACAAATTCCCCCACTAATGTTTCACTGGTTCCGTTAGTGTAGATATTAGCAGTATCGAGAAAATTGCCCCCCGCTTCCGCAAAAGCCTGAAAAACCGCCCGACTTTCCTCTTTATCCGACCCCCAACCCCAATCTTCCCCGAATGTCATCGTTCCTAGACATAGTTCCGAAACTCGCAGACCACTATTACCTAAAAGTTTGTAACGCATAATTAACTAAAATTTTGAATAAGAAGTTAATTATAATTGAATTTGATCGACATTTTTGCTAAGTACATTTGGTAGAATTTTGACAAGTTAACCCTGGCCTTATTGATTAATCATTCTTTGCTTAGGTACTTAAGTAGGTAGGTGTTAAAAGTTGTCAGATCCCCCCCTTATCAAGTAGGGCAGGAGGGATCCCCCCGCCTATCGGCACCCCCCTTATTAAGGGGAGCAGGGGGGATCAGAGGCAAAATCTATCTTCAATTTAATTATAACTACTTACTTAGCAGACTCAGGCTATTTAGAAACAGCCCAAGAACGCACTTTACCTAAAGTTACAGGTGTGCGATCGCTGACATCAATCGTAAAGCGAAAAACTCGTTTGGCCCGCAGACCATTTTCGGGATCAAAGAATTTTAATTTCACATCCCAACATTCACTACCATAGCGACAAAAAGGGCTTTTTTCCACTTCAATACTGTGTAATTCCATTCCCATTGCTACTGCTTGGGAGAAGGTTTGTACGGCTTGAAAAGCGTTAGTAGCCGCAAAATTTAAAGCGCGATCCCGGGCGATTTGTCCGACGTTGCGTAAGTCATAATAAATGCGATTTAAGAAACTGGTTAGAGAACGCCGCATCCTCGCTTCATCGGCTATTTCATGTTCTGTGCGAACAGTTTCTATGGCTGATTCAATCAAAGTATTAACTTTCCAGCCATACATTCCTCGCGGACTATTAACCTTGATGACGGGAACAATTTGACCAGAAAAAAGTCTCACGGTTTCCTCGGTCAGCATACCGGGGATACTCACCCTTTCCACATAATCTTCGTCAGCTTCTGGCAATATTTGGCCTGCTAACATATATTGCATGACTTGATAAATCTCGGCGGCAAAAGCTCCCACGGGTTTAATTGCATATATGGGAGTTAGTTCTAAATTGACTGTCCAAATTAAAGATTTAGTTTCTGATAAATTACTTTCTAAATAATCTACCATTTGCCGCGCATCGTAGGGATTGGATGGTAATTCAAGATTATCGATCATGATGCTTGGCATTAATTGTTTAAAGGTGTCCCGACGCGCTTCTGTGCCGAAATCATAACCTAAATTTCCTAACACATAAACGAGGTTTGACCGTTGACTAGGAGTAATGCTTGCTTGACTAGCATTGATCAAGTTTGCAGAAACAGGAGTTGTGACAGCGATATTTGATGATACTTGATTAAGATTTGTGTTTCCACTAACCAGATGGGAATTGAGTTTTATTTCAGATTCCTTGACTAAGGGCTTTTTAAGCTGTTCTAGGTTTTCAATTGCTTGTAATTCTCTTAAAAGAACTTTGGCTGTAGCCGGTCTTTTTTCGGGATCAAGGGCAATTGTCGCTGCAATTAAATTTTTAATGGGTAGTGGTGCATCAAGTTTTTGTAGTGCAGCTAAAACATCTTCATAATTAGACAATTCAACATCAGTTAAACAATCTAACACTAAAATGCCAAAGGCAAACACATCTCTATCATAGCTGTTTAGCCCATTACCCGGTTCAGGAGGAACATAAATACCTCGCCCAGGTTTCAACAGAGAGACTAAGGTAATATTACTATTATCGTTATTGTCAATTTTCGTGGAAACGTTAAAATCAGCAAGCTTGACATTACTTTGATTGTCAATAAGAATATTTGTCGGATGAATGTCTCTGTGGATATAGTGATGACGGTGACAAAATTCCAGACCTTCAAGAATCGGTAAGGCAATATTTATATAAAAGTCATGCCAATCTTTATAGGGATAAACTTGAAGATAATCTTCTAAATTCCAGTCCATCCATTCAAGCACCAAAAACTCATTATCTGTATGTTCATCAACACCATAATCAAGCAGTTTGATAATTCTAGGATGTTTTAACTCTGTGAGAGCTTGTATTTCTCTCTTTAAGGCTTCATTTGCCATCTCCTTACTCAAGGATTTGAAAAAAGTTTTATTACCAGTTGCTAGTTGTTCCTCCAGATTTAGTTGATATACCTTAATAGCAAGATTTACGCCGGGGTTAGTTGCATCAACAGCTTTATAGATTTTAAAACTTCCCGTTGCTATAGGTTGTGGATCTAAAATGTATTTGCCACTGAGTATAGGTGAGGTGATGGCGTTTTCTGTTATTGAACTGGGTAAGCTTGATAATTTTTGTCCGGTAATTAATTCGTAAGCACCCGCAATATTGATTTTTCCTAATAAACAGCGTTCTGGTTCTTCTACTTCATTAGGATCGCAGGGGATGGCACTATTAATCAAGGCGGCTCTTACTGCTTCTGCATCGGGAGATAAACCCTGTTCTAATTGTAAACTCATCAATAAAGCGGCTGTTCCTGTCACAATGGGAGCCGCGCAGCTAGTCCCTTTTTTGCGGATGGGGTCATCGGTTCCGGGTTGAGCGCCTAAAATATTCTCTCCTGGAGCGAGAATCCCTTGAGTTGCATATTTACCGCCAAAATTACTAAATTTAAATGGCTCGCCTGTATCTTTCATCGCTCCCACGGTCAGGACATTTTCTAATACCGCCGGAACGCACCAACACTCTCCTTTATCATTACCTCCAGGGGCAATCACCAGGATATTATTAGCTTGAGCCTGACGAATCGCTTTATCAATAAATTCGTGAGCTAATCCGCTTTGAGTTGGGTGACAAGCGGCACAATGGATAATATTAACTCCCTGTTCAATAGCGGTACTAATTGCTCGGGAAAGATTGAGAGGGTTAATAAAATCTTCGTTGCTATAGGCGATGGGAATATTAATTACAGTAGCGTTAGGAGCAATCCCTTCTACAGGTGAATCTGGCTGGCCGCAAATGGTGCTGATAATATGGTTAGCATGGAAGCGCAAATGCAAACTTTCGCGGATGTTTTCATCGGGGATAGCTTCTTTGAACAAATCCTCTTTTTCTTCTTCACTTTTGCCACTTTTTTCTACATCTAAAAAGGCTTGTAAGTATTGCGGATCGATGGGAGATTCTTCCGACCAATAGGGATCAAGGCGGGTAATATTTGCTCCTTGAAAACAGGCGCGATCTAAGTCAATCGGTCCATCAAGAACGGCGATTTTAATGCGTGGATCGCCTTGGGTATGGGAGCGAAGAGCGGTGATTCCGGGGATAGCATTGAGATCAGGCATAGTTTTTGCAGGTTTTCAAGAACAGTTATAGAATAAAAGCTAGATAACAATAAATAGGGGAATTAAAGATGAGTTCAATGACCCCAACGGTACAATCCTCAACCACAATTCAGGAAACTTCTGCAACGGTGTATTGCTCTTCCCCTTTACCCGACCACACCCAACTCCCCGATAAAGATGGAAGTTTTGTGAAAAACTATCAAGAGCCTCCCCAAGCAGACCTTTTAACGGATACTATTACACCCCTTTTGGAGCAATTACATCCTGACGGTAATTACTGTCTGGGTCGAGATTGTGGGATTTATTGGCGATTGCCAGAGCATCCAGAATCCCTAGAAAAAGGTGCTGTTGCTCCCGATTGGTTTTATGTTCCCCATGTCCCCACGACTATTGATGGTCAAGTCCGGCGTTCTTTTGTGATGTGGAAAGAAACCATTGAACCGGTCATTGCCTTAGAATTTGTCTCAGGTAATGGTGAAGAAGAACGGGATAAAACGCCTGTTAAGGGTAAATTTTGGATCTATGAGCGAGCGATTCAAATTCCTTTTTATGGAATTTATGAAGTTAACAAGGCCCAGATCGAGATGTACCAGTTAGTTAATGGTCGTTACCAAAAAATGACTCCTAATCAGCGCGGTCATTATCCCATTGTTCCTTTAAAGGTAGAGTTAGGAATTTGGCAGGGGGAATACCAAAATCAATCCTTTCCCTGGCTTCGCTGGTGGGATGGGGAAGGTAACTTGTTGTTAACTTCCCAGGAATCTACTCAACAGGAACGACAACGAGCCGAACAGGAACGACAACGAGCCGATCGCCTAGCGGAACAGTTAAGGGCCTTGGGGATAGAACCTGAAGATTAATGGAAAGTGTTTAACACCAAATTCGACCCCGACGAAACGGCGGATCATTGGGATTCGCCTTGCGATCTTTGAACATGGTTTTCCAGCGTCCGTAATCTTCTAAACCAGTGGCGGGAACGTATTTAGCTTTAGGTTGAGTTGTTTCTGGTTGCTCAATCTTGGGTTTTTCCGTGGTTGGTTGGTCAACATTCGCAGCAGCGGGTGTTGATTCTGGCGCACCTTTAGGTTTACTAGCCATTGTTTGATTTCCTCCAGTGTTTTTTACTAGGTTTTAGAAGTCGATACTAATAACGAAAACCGCCAAAAGAGGACATTTTCAGATAGCCATAGTGAGGGTATTGAAACTGAGCCGGATCATTGTAGTTAGCTCCATGAACTAACTTAACTAAGATAGATACCAAGTCTTCGCCATCTCCATGAACAATATCGACGCATTCATGGGGATGAATAAAATGGGGTCGTTTGACGGGAGCAGATTGTTTGGGAAGTCTCACGGTTGTTTTGGGGTAAATAATGGGGGTAGGGGCGAAGCATTCGGGCATAACCTATCGCTGAAACCTTAGATTTCCTATCCGAATGCTTCGCCTGTACTTGAAGTCAGAAGTCAGCGCAGGGGAGAGGACTAATTAGGAGAAGACCAGGAACGAACTTCGCCCAAGGTGACGGGAATTAAGTCACTCACATCTATTGTAAACCGGAATACTTTACGAGCGCGACGGCTATTTTCCGGGTCGAAGAATTTTAACTGTACGTCCCAGCAATCGCTATCCAGCCGACAGAAAGGACTCTTAGAAACGTTAATACTGTCGAGTTCCATCCCCGCACCCACAGCCTCAGAGAAGGTTTGCGCTGCTTGGAAAGCATTGGTCGCGGCAAAATTGAGGGCGCGGTCTTGGGAAGTTTGCCCTAAATTGCGTAAATCGTAGTAGATGCGATTAAGGAAACTACTCAAAGTGCGGCGCATTTGGCTTTCTTGGGCTTCTGTTTGTTCTGCACCAACGGCTTCGATTGCCGCACTGACTAAAGTGTTAACGTGCCAACCATAAATTCCCCGAGGGCTATCCGGTTCAATGACGGGAACAACTTGTCCCGAAAACAGGCGTACTGTTCGCCCAGTAATCCTTCCCGGAATACTGACCCGCTGGATATATTCGGGGCTGTCTTCTGCTTGTACTTGTCCCGAAAGAAGTTCCTGTAAAGCCGCATAAACTTCGCGGGAAAAAGAGCCAAGAGGTTCAATGGCGTAAACTGGGGTAAGTTCCAGGTTCAGAGTCCAAATTAAGGATTTAGCTTCCGAGAGGTTGTCAGCTAAGTAATCCACAATTTGACGGGCATCGTAGGGATTAGAGGGAACTTCAATACCACCAATTACCGCTGTCGGCATCAGTTGTTTAAATGTGTCCCGACGGGCTTCGGAGCCGAAGTCATAGCCCAAGGTGCCAATGGCATAGACGATGCCACCAGCAGGTTCAGCAGCTTGGCTAGGGGTGACGGGTTTATTGGTAGTTTCGGGCATGGATACTCCTTGAGAGGTGATGACAGGATTGGGAATTTGGGCGACGGGAATTACCGGTGCGCTAGTTGCGGCACTCAGTTCGAGTTTTTGGCGTTCAGCCTCAGGGGTTTCGGGCGTACCACCGCAGCCACAGCCTGATGCTTCTACTGTTGCTTGGGTTTCCACAGATTCGGACATGGTTTCTCCTGTTAGTTGTTTAATTGCCCCAGAAATGTTCAACAATCCGGCTAAACATTTCGGTTCATTTTCACTGTCTGCATATTGGCAGGGGAGGGCGCTTTTTAGGATTGCCTCCCGGACTGCGTGAGGATTGGGGGTTTCTCCCCGCTGCACCTGCAAGCTGAGTAATAAGGCGGCTACTCCGGCCACAATGGGCGCGGCGAAGCTGGTCCCACTCAGTTGCACAGTCCCGCCCCCTGGTTTTGCCCCTAAGATGTTTTCTCCAGGAGCAAGGATGCCTTGGCTTTGGTAGGTTTCCCCCCAATTACTAAAGTCGAGGGGATGCCCTCTAGCATCAACAGCACCCACCGCTAGGACGGCGGGAAGGGCCGCTGGAACTTGGAGGCATTCACAGCCATCATTGCCGGCAGCGGCAACGAGAAGAATATTTCTCTCGTTACACATCTCGACGGCACGAATTAGCCAGTCTTCGGCTTCTCCCATATCAGTGAGGGCCCCGCCGCTAATATTAATCACCTTTGCCCCATTTTCGGCGGCTTGTTCAATCGCCCTCGCTAAATCGAGTTGGGAGAGTTTACGGTTATCGTCGGAGAAGACGGGGACGAGTAGGCCTCGACACTGGGGGGCAATTCCTTCTATTTCTGTTTTAGGTTGTCCAAAGATGAGGCTGGCAATATGGGTTCCGTGGGTGGACATTTGCCCGGCGGTGGCTTGATGCTGGACGAGGGTGGGTAAACGGGTTAGGTCTGCCCCATTAAAGCAGGGATGGTCGGTATCAACTACACCATCGAGAATGGCGACGGTTATTTCTGCTGCGCCTTTGGTTTGTTTTTGTAGTTCTTTTAATCCCGGAATAGTTAAGACGTTCATCTTTTTTTAATTCTTGGTTTAACCGATAAAATTAATAATTAAATACATCACAAACCTTTAAGTTTAATTCTTTGAATCTGGCAGATTTTACTAGGTCATCATTGCTAAAATTACCAACCTGTGTGTAAGCATTTTCTCTTAATTCTAAGACTAAAAGAGTTTGAGTTTGAGGATCAACTATCCAGTATTCAGGAATCCCACAATCTTGATATTGGCTTCTTTTGGCGATGTAATCTCTCTCTCTTTGGATTTCCCCCGGACTAACCACTTCAATGACTAATAAGGGGGGTGCCATGGAAAGAAGAATCGTATTTCTCTGGGAGAGTAATTGAATATGTTCTTCTCGAATAATGGTTAGGTCAGGATAACGGTTTTTCGGTTCGCCTCTCACTTCTAATTCTAAACCATGTCCTCTGACTCTATCTGTTCCTAGCATCAAAGCAAAGACTAGAAAAAGACGATTAGCAATTTGAAAGTTAAGTCCTGATTCTGGTGGCATTTCTACCAATTCTCCGTTAAATAATTCATAAGATTCCTCTGAATTATCCTCATATTGTAGATATTCGGCAAAGGTTTGAAAGCGGGGTTTTGTGATTAACATAATTTCTTCATCTCTTTTTGTTGTTTAATTAATTTTTATGGCAACCAATCGCGATCTAGTAATTGTTCTAGTGAGTAAGGACATTGAGAGGGAAAAATCACAGTATTCGCTGTTTTGATTTTGACGAAACCTAACGCATCTTCATAAATATAGTTTAATTCTTCTTCTAAATAATTACGGAGATTAGCCGTCATTTTTCGCCTTAATTGAGTCCGAAAATTATAGATTTCTTCCTGCCAATTAATTGTATTATATTCTGTTTCTTTTGTCCAGTATTGCAGTAATAATAAATGGCGGATAACCTGTTCTAAAAGACTGGCTACTGCATTTTTCTTTTCTTTGCCCAAATCCTCTAATTCCTCGATTAAATGTTCTAAGTCTAGCTGTTGAAATTGATGATTTCTAAGCAAGCTAATGGTTTCTCCTAGCCATTGAGAGTCATCAAGCTCGTAGAGTTGTTTTAATTGATGAACACCTAGCATAATTGATTATCTCCGTCTTGATTTTGTTGAATTTAGATTACCCTAACTAGATTGATGTTTGAGCGTAGCTATTCCTAATTGCAAAACCTCTAAAACCTTGGCTAAGTCACCGGCTAATAAGGCATCCCTATCTAACCATAATCCAGGGAAGATCTGGGAACAAATTATCCCTTCTGAGTTCGGTTCAAGTTTAATATATTCTTCATTTGTTAATCTAAACCAATCAAATTCTCCATCTTCAACTCGCCAGACTAGATATTCTTGCACTTGGTTACGGCGATAAACATTAAGTTTTTGATGTAAGTCAAGGGAGACTGTACTCGCTGCAATTTCAACGATTAACTCTGGCGCACCTTCGACATAACCATCCTCACTAATCGTTGATTGTCCACCATTTTTAATTCTTAATAGTGCATCGGGTTGAGGTTCATTGTCAGTATCAAGACGAACCGTACAATTATCACCTAATTGCAGATTGGGAGTAAAGGCTTTATACACACTTAGCCAACCTATAATATCAGCATGAGGTTCACCATGATTCGTAATTCTTAGGGGAGAAGCCATAATATAAACAATTCTTTCAATGAGTTCTGCTTTTTTTAGATTTGGCATAGCCTTATATCTACGCTCGAATTCACGACGAGTAAGCTTATCCCCATTTTCAAGGCGTGGAATGGTTAATTGAGGAGAAATTGTTGTAGTTGCTATCATTGATTGTCTCCATTAGCAGTTTTATCTTTTTGAGTATCTTGATATCAGGGAAGTTTTGTGGTTAACATAAAGTTTACTCCATTCCAAAATATTTATGATAGTAAAGCCTGATATTTTCAATTCTTGTTTTTTCGAGTTCCTCTAAAGCAACGCCTACCCAACCACCATAATCCGTTTCTTGGTTTCGATAAAAGCTATCAACTCGCATGGCGGTATCATTAAGTCTAAAGTGATTTAATAAATCACCTTTGTACTTTTTAAGCTGGTAGTAAAACACTGGATTAGTATTAGCTTTGGATAGTCCAAGGTGAAATACATCAGTATCTTTCAGAGGGGCTAATGCTACGGGGGGCATCTTACTCCAAAGATACTTCTTGACGTTGGGATCGTCAAAATTATTTTCTTTGACTTCAAAATAAAGCTCAATTTCACAACGCCCATCAAAATAAAAGTCAAAGCCAATTTGGGGAATATACCGAGCCAGAAATTGTTTGGGAAAGTCTTCTAAAAACCCTACTTCATAGCCGCTCAAAATAATTGCAGTTTGCACTTTTGCGATATAGTCTTCAATTCTGAAATGAATTTTGACGCTAGATTCTGTTAGTGATTCTCGTCGTAGATCAATCCCTGTGGTAAATGTTGTTACATGGCTAAAGTCAAAGTCTGTACCGAGAAAAGCCTGTAACAAGGAGTAGTCAAACTGAACACCAACCCGATTTTCAACTTGTTTAAAGAAAGATAACCCTTGAGACAAGTAGCTAGGCCAATGCTGCTCCGGATCTTTAAAACAGAATAGAAACCTGGATGCGATTAACTTGTCTAATTCTATCTTACAAGAGGCTTCAATAGTACAATCGCCCTCAACCCCCATCACGAAATCTTCAAACAGCCGCAAAGGATAAATCGGCTCAACATCGAAAGCTTGTTGATGGTTACGAATAAATTGTAGCCTTTGCTCTTTGAGGGAGCTTTTTTGAATGTCAGCAACTATCATAATGGCCAGTTTTTAGATTGTTAAAGGAATATTTTAGGTAAGGTGAGATTCCGTCTGCAAATTAGGTGGATGCCAACCAGCTTTAACCCAATTTTTACGCACAATAACAGCCAGATTACTATTTAATCTTAAAGCTACAATTGTTGCTCGACCACAAGCCGTTACTCCCATAATTTCCGTTCCTTCTTGAGTCCAAGTAAAATGTTCTTGCCATTTTTGAAGGCGAGGATTAAATAAGGAAACCAACACCTCAGATTTGGGATCAATAGCTTCAGTTTGAGTCCATTTATATTGATTACATAATTCACAAGCTAAACATAAATTATCTTCTGTATTAACACCTCCTTTAGCTAAAGGTTGGATATGATCAATTTGTAATCTCCCCATAATATAATCCTGGTGACTTAGGCAATATTCACAACGATTTCCTGCCCGTTGTCTAACTTTTTGGCGTAAGGTTTCTGTGAGAAAACTCATGGTATTAAAGGCTCTCTCAAACCTCGTTTAACGGCTTCAGCTAAGGCTATTGACTTTCTTAATTGTCCCATTTGGTAAATTGAGATTAAAACTAATAATTCATAGCCTTCGGCTTCGGTTAAGCCCGTATTTTTTCCCTTAGCTTGTAACTCTCCCAAGCGTTGATTTTGAACAGCATCCATTTTTGAATCAGCTAATTCAATAAGTTCGCAATCTAAAAGATGGGAAACTTCAAGATGATTGCCCACAGCTGAGAGATTATTAAAGGTAGGCAAAATGATTTCTAAGGTATCAATTAAAACCTCTGATAACTCTCGTTCTGTAGCCTTTCCTAAACATTGGGCTGATTCAAGTAAACTGACTGGTAAATTAATAGTAATTTGAGTCATTTGTGATGTATGAATAAGTAAATCTTACTTTAATCATAGCTCATCTAATTCTGTCAAAGGTACAAACCCAAGGAGAAGAAGACCCCAACCCGATGCCACTGGGGGAGTAAGCTGTTGGCTGGGGTTCATCTATCAGAAAAAGGCTCTACCACCAACCCCAAAAAATCTAAGTCTCGTCTTGTTCAAACCCCGTGCCAGGTATCCGAAAGCCCTGAATTAACTAGGGTTGTACGTCAATTCATTGAGGCAAACCGTGCGCCCTGGCAAGCAGAAAAAGACTTTTGACATTTTTTGAGGTTCGTGCTAGAATCGGGGGGACTACTCTGCGTCGTCGCCCGCAAAAGGAAAAGGACAAAAGGAGCAACCTCTAGTGAGTGGGGCGATCGCATTACCATCACGAGAGACGGTAGCGGTATTTTCCCGTTGGACAGGAGCAGCGTTACGAGGGGTCAGTTTTTTGCTTTTCATGGGGTGTATCCTCCATAATTTTTACTTAATTTTATTGTGTACCAGTTCTTTTTCCCCGAGTCAAGAGTTTTTCGGTAAAGTTTTGTTACTTCTCCGTACCACAGAACCCGCGAATTAACTAGGATTGTACGTCAATTCCTTGAGGCTAACCGTGCGCCTTGGCAAGGAGAAAAAGACTTTTGACCTGATTTGAGGTTCGTGCTAGAATCAAGGGGACTACTCTGCGTCGTCTCCCGCAAAAGGCAACCTTAATCCCAAAAATTCAAAGTGGGGAGCGATCGCATTGCCATCACGAGAGACGGTAGCGGTATTTTCCCGTTGGACAGGAGCAGCGTTACGAGGGGTCAGTTTTTTGGTTTTCATGGGGTAAATTCTCCATAATTTTAAGTCAAGTTATACCAGTTCTTTTTCTCCGAGTCAAGAGTTTTTCGGTGAAGTTTTGTTGAGTTTTTGTTAAGCTTAGATCAGCTTAAATTTCCCGAAGAAACCCCCAGCCGATGCTACTGGGGAGCAGGGAAGAATGACACCCTTAGATTGATGCGATCGCTTTCTTGATCAAGATCAAACATAGCATCTAAATCTCTATATCCACTAACTACTCTTGCGATTTCAATTCCGTTTTCAAGAGGGAAATAAAAGATTAGATAATCTTCTACAGGAAAACTTCGTAATCTAGGGATTAACTCATCGCGCCTACGTCCCAGATTGGGGAATTTAGCTAATTTTTTACAAGCCTGTTGGATTTTTTCTTTTAAAATTCTAGCAGCTTGCGGATTTTTCCCAGCCAAGTAACTATTAACTTGCTTTAAATCCAATCTAGCTGAGGGTGAGAAAATAATCTTTGACATTATTTCTGACTCATCGGGAAACCCTTAGCCTCTATTTGTTGTAAATCCTCTTCTAATTCTGAAAAAACCTCTTCGGCATTAATTCCTTCCTGTCGTCTTAATTCCTCAACGCCAATCATAACTTCCCGTTTCAATTCTTCAAATCTTCCTCGGTAAATTCTGTCTCTTTCTGCCAATAAACGCAATCCCTCTTGAATAACGGCTAAATCATCTTGATATTTTCCTGTTTTAATTTGTTGAGCAATCAAATCTTCTATTTCTGGTGTCAGTTGGATAGTGTTCATCGCTTCTCCTGATTACCTTTATATCATCCTAATCGAGTATTATAGCGCAGACTTTTTAGCATCTTATATTTTTAACAGATTTTCGGGTTTATCTCCCTGAATCTAAGTCTTCTAGCACCCGTGACTCAAGGAAAAGGGGAACCGAGAAGAGCAAAAACCTGTACTCCCCTGCTCCCTCTCTCCCCTGACCCCTTGCTTCTTCACCGTCAATTACAAGGAAGCAACCGTGCGCCTTGGCAAGGAGAAAAAGACTTTTGACCTGATTTGAGGTTCGTGCTAGAATCGGGCAGATTACTCTGCGTCGTCTCCCGCAAACGGCAGTTCGTACCACTCTTGACAATTTCCCTCCCCATCCTCTTGCACACAAAAAGTTCCCCAATCAAGTTGAATGATCGCATTACCATCGCGAGAGACGGTAGCGGTATTTTTCCGTTGCACAGGAGCAGCATTGCGGGGTGTCAGTTTTTTGGTTTTCATGGGGTAAATCCTCCAATGATGTTAATTAATTTAATTAAGCGGCCTTGACATCTTCTCGTCAATAGTTTTCCGTGAAGTTTCCGTGAAGTTTTGTGAAGTTTAGATCTGATCAGCTTAAATTTCCCGAAGAAAACCCCGGCTCTTCTAGGTTCTGTGTGATAAGTTTAACTTACATCGGATCGATCAATCTTTGTGTCCTTTGTGTCTTTGTGGTTCGTTCCACCCCCTCGCTAGGAGGAATGTATCTTAGAATACACTTTACCCACCAAATCCAAGAGAGC
>NZ_JADBTB010000106.1:0-17089 GCF_020246405.1 Microcystis sp. M083S1 | reverse complement strand
TTTCAGAGATATTAGGACTAAAATACACATCAATTTCTTTAATTTCTGAGGTGACTTCTTTGCTGACAACTACTGTACCGTAGGGAGAAAGAAGGGTTTCTAAGAAGTCTTTGCTAAATTTATCCCAAATAAAGCGAGTCATTTCAGTTATCAGTTACCAGTTATCAGTTATCAGTGACTACCACCTAAACTCGGTAGTTTGAAAAAGGTTAATTGCCTCAGTTGCTGATTTTGGCCTCCAGATTAATCATCGAGAATTGAGCAAGCGATCGCATTTATGATCTGATTCTAATTTATTGAGGGTCAGTAAGAATAGTGATAATTGACATTTCTTAAGATTTTATCTCCGATAGCAACGTCCAAGCAATAGCCACTGGTGCAAATAAACTCAACAGCATTGCCACTTTTTGAACAGCAGAACTTAAATCATCCCAACTGATTTTAATTGCGGCTGCTACCCCTAAATGTCCATAATCTCTGTGGTTTCTTTTCTGGGTTAAAGCAGTATGAGCTAAATTTAATTTATCGCGTAAATGGCTAAACTTTAAATGACGATTTTTCGCTAAATATTCCCCCACCAACTCCACTGCTAAGGTTAAGCGTCCTAAAATTTTGTGACAAATCTGTTCTACTAAAGCTTTTTCTTTCTCAACTTTAGCAGTACCAACAATTTTGGTTAATAATTCTACACATTTATCCAAGGGTAAAACATCTAAAGCTATAGACTCAAATTCCGTACTAAGACACCTTTCCCTAGTGGTGACTAATATCTTAATCCTAGAATCTTTTGGTAACATTTGATCGGGAATTCGGTCGATATTGGGGACATCATCGAGAATTAATAATAATTTTCCCTGCTGAGGTAGCCAATTTTGCCAATACCAGTCCACTTGTTTTTCTAAAGATTCTTTTTTCAATATTTCTGGTAAAGATAGATAAGGACCGGCTAATTTAACTATTTCTTCTGCTAAACCCGATAGTCGCAAGGATAACCAATATTGTGCCGCGTATTCCTGTTGGTATCGTTTCGCATATTCCAAAGCTAAAGCGGTTTTTCCTATTCCCCCTAACCCTTCTACTGCACAAACAATCACCCCTTGTTCTGTTTGCAATTGCTGATGAATTAAGGTTAACTCATCTTCCCTCCCGACAAAATTAACCGTACTTTTGCCCACATTACTAGGGACAGCTTGACGTTCTTTTGGTTCGGGAATATTCAGATTAAAAGTATTATTTTGATTGTTATCAGTTCCATCTTGCTCAATATTGATTTTCATTTTTAATTCTCTCTAAAAATAATTATCTTTGCTCAAAATAAATCTAATCTAAAAGTAATATTAATGAGGTTTTTAAGGAAAATAACGATACATTTCCTTTCGGTGTAGAAGACGAACCAAGGCGACAGTATCTTGCTCTAAATACAAACCAAGACGATAATCCCCAATCCGAATGCGATAAAATCCTCGATACCCTTGAATCGCTTTGACATTACGCAACTCGGTTAAACTTTTGGCTAATTCTATCTCCTCAATAATTGCCTGAATTTGTCGCTTAATTTTACCATCTTTGAGATTGCGTAGATCTGTCTCAAAGCTTTTACGAAATTCAATATTCATCTCTTATTCTTTTAACAGAGTCAAAATTTCATCACGACTGACATTGTTACTATCTTTTCCCTCTTGAATTGCCCTAGCCATAGCCGTATCTTCCAGCACTTCATAAATTAACTCTTTTAGTAAATCCTTTTCTTGTATTAATAACTCATAGAGTAACTCTTTTAATATTGGTTTTAACGCTTCCGATTGCAATTCTGACATAAATTACCTCTTGTCTTTGATAATAACTATTTTCAATGATAACATTTACTAGGCTTGGTTTTCACAGATTAAAGATGTTGTTCTGTGTATTACCAATTCCCGATTGACTAATATTAATTGTCCGCTCGATACCAGCAAAGCTTTTAGAGGGAATACTTACTTTTTTAGACGATTTTTCACCCCTGCGATCGCACGATTAAATGTGGGAAAATAACGCTTAAAAGTTGACTCAGTATCTAATTCCGCTTCGTAGGTCAGGGAAACAAAAGGGGGTATAGTAGATATGGCCGCTTTTAATTTGGCTGCTGCCGATCGCTCTGGTTGATTGAGTTTAGCCAGAATTTGATTTAATAATTCTAAGATTTGTGCAGAAGCAAGTTCTGGGGGTGGTTCTTTGGTAATTGCCGTCAATTCTGTGACAATTTCTGCTACCATTACCTCGGCATCAGGAAAGGACGCTTCTTGACTGTCGCTGGCGACTAAATCCCATTTTTCTCGTTCAAAATCCCGAATTAGTCGGCGTAAATCTTCGATCTGCTGCTTGATCCTAACTTGTTCTTCCGGTGCGATTGTGACTAAAATGTCTCGCTTTCCCGCTAATTGTTCTTTCAAGCGTTGAATATTTTTATCGAGATTTTGTAATTCGCCAGCAGACATAGAGAAATAAGGTTAAATTACAGGGTTAATTCAATTATGATCTATCCATCTAGAAATGTCATTCCTTTGGCTGTCCCCCACTCCCCAACACCCAACCCCCTCACGGATCACAGAAAAAGCCTAGCTCAATCCGGAAATTTTGATTATGATCATTAGTAATTGACCTGTATTTGTGATATAGATTCAAAGGAGAGACACGGTGTCCACAGAAGTGATCGAAAAGCGTTCCACAGCGACAATCCGTAAACCAGCGCCGCGTTATCGCGTTTTACTCCACAATGACGACTTTAACTCGATGGAGTATGTGGTTCAGAGTTTAATGCAAACGATCGCCGGTATGACGCAACCCCAAGCAGTCGATATCATGATGGAAGCGCACACGAATGGTACAGCCTTGGTGATTACCTGCATCCAAGAACACGCGGAATTTTACTGTGAAACCTTGAAAAATAAAGGTTTAACCAGCAGCATCGAACCCGATGAATAAAAGATTACGGGTAATTGCCACTTACCCAGTCCCCCTGCGACTGGGGGTTTTTATTTTGCTCCTACTTTTTCTCTGGTTGCCGATCGCACTTCCCCTCTATCACTTTTTTGCCACTAATGCCAATCTGGTCTCAATTTTGACCCTTTCTGTTCTCTATCTGGAATTTTTGGGGTTATCCCATTGGTGGGGACGGACAATTTATGGCGATGAGGGATTAGCTGGTTATGGGTTGATTTGGCGAAGAAAAACGCCGATCGAGTTAATTAACGGTTTGGCGATCGGTTTATTTTTCACTTTCTCGCTTTTTCTGTCCCAAGCTTTCCTAGGTTGGTTAAATTTCTTACCGGCAAATCCCCAAATCAGCAAAATCATCCTAGAGGGGTTTTTAGTCGCTTTAGCGGTGGGTTTTGCCGAAGAATTACTATTTCGCGGCTGGTTACTGGGAGAATTAGAAAAGGATTATCGTCCCGCTATCGCTCTGGTGATTAGTGCCTTAATTTTCGCTCTTGCTCACTTTATTAAACCTTTAGCCGAAATTATCCGCACTTTTCCCCAATTTCCTGCCTTAGTCTTGCTAGGATTGGTTCTAGGTTGGGCAAAACGCGCCTGTGGTGGTAGTTTGGGTAAAAGTATCGGTCTGCACGCAGGTTTAGTCTGGGCATACTATATATTAAATGTGGGTCAGTTAATTAAATACACTGGTACTGTTCCCGATTGGTTAACTGGAATCGATAAAAATCCTTTAGCGGGAGTGATGGGTTTACTTTTCCTGACAATTCTCGCTATCTGGACCAGAAAAAAGCAGTTTTGAGTGAACGATAAGCGATTAAATCAATTACTATAAAGGGGAAATTGCCCATCATAGCTATACCCCATGAATCGATTATTATCTTTTCTAGAATATCGCCCGCGTTTGCGTAATATCCTATCTTTTTGTTTCTCTCTCATCGTCATGCTGTTGATCGGTGTAGGCAAAGTCACAGCACAAGATTTAAATAATTCTACTGTGGATTTAGTTGCTAATCTCTGGATGTTAATAGCCGGCTCGTTAGTATTCTTTATGAATGCGGGTTTTGCCCTGCTGGAAACGGGTTTTTGTCGTACTAATAACGCCACTAATGTCTTAGCTAAAAACCTAATTGTCTTCTGTGTTGCTGCCTTAGCTTATTGGATGTTTGGTTTCGGTTTAATGTTTGGTAATACATCCGCACTAAAAAATAGTTTCTCTGGTGGTACAGGATTTTTCTTGGAAATTTTAACCCCCAATAATCAATACAGTCAATTCCAAGAAGTGTGGACAGGTCGTTCAATTGCCACTTTATTTTTCTTTCAATTAACTTTTGCGGGAACTGCGGCGACCATTGTATCGGGAGCAGTGGCAGAAAGGGTTAAATTTTGGGCATTTTTGCTATTTAGTTTCTTTTTAGTCGCTTTTTCTTATTCTCTGACAGGACATTGGATTTGGTCATCGGAAGGATGGTTATATAACTTATTTAAGTTTCGAGATTTTGCCGGTTCAACGGTGGTGCATTCGGTGGGAGGAATGGCCGGATTAGTGGGTGCTTGGTTACTAAAACCGAGAGATGGACGCTTTGGTTATAATCGCAAAACCGATCGTTATGAAGCAAAAGAAAGGGGAAATTTTGCCCCCCATCAGTTAGGTTTTGCCACTCTTGGTTGTTTCATTCTTTGGTTAGGATGGTTTGGTTTTAATGGTGGTTCGGCGGTAAATTTGAATGATGTCCCCATAACAATTACTACCACGATGATTGCCGCTGCCACTGGGGGATTTTTGGCATTAATTTTTAATCCTTTAATTGGCCGTAAAGCCAGTTTATCCACAATTATTAATGGCATTTTAGGAGGATTAGTGGGGATCACGGCATCCTCAGGTTATGTTAATATCAGATCAGCTATTATCATTGGTGGCATTAGTGGCATTATTGTCTTATTAGGAGAAGAATTTTTAATTAAAACTAAAGTAATTGATGATCCAGTGGGAGCAATTCCAGTACATCTTTTTTGTGGTTTTTGGGGAACAATAGCGGTGGGGTTATTTAGTAGCAAAGATGCGGGAGAATTCGCCAATGGATTAACACAGGATAGTCCTATATCTCAAGTCGCTTTTCAATTTTTTGGATGGATTGTAGTCATGGCATTTACTTTTATTTTTAGTTTAATTCTCTGGCTAATTATTGGCAATCTCCTCTATTATATGCAAGTAATTGTTTTACGTCAAAAAAAACCACAGGTTAATTCCTCTCCTGTTAGAAGGAGTCAATCCTTCAATCTTCCTGACCTATTCTCCCTATTTTGGTCACGGGGAAGGGAAGGAATCCGGGTATCATTATCCGAGGAATTAACGGGTAGCGATGGGGTATTTAGTGATTGAAAAATTAATGTTTATTCAATAAGTTTTTGGCAATTTGGATTATCTTGCAAAGCTCGATCGATATCCGATTTCCAAGTTCTGTCATTATACCAACGTTTTGCCCAAGATTGAGCTTCTTTAAAGTTATCAGAAGATGGGGGGATTTTGCACAAAATTTCAAAAGCACCTTCTCTACCCGGCACATTAGCCACAAAATTATTGGCAGCTAGTCCTATTGCTTGCTGAATTAACATTAATTCATTTAATTGAGTCGCACACTTGTCAGAAAACTGATTACCTTGTTTCCTTTCCAATTCTTGCAGTTGTTGAATATTCTTTTCTAAGCTAATCTCAAAATCTCGTTGATCACAAATTTCTGGAGTTGGTGCCATCACATTAGGAGTATTTTCAGGAGTCTTTAATGACCAAAAAGCAAATCCAAGAAAGGCTAATAGTGCCAAGAAAGATAATATTTTAGTTAAATCAGCAGGAGAATTTTCCGCATTAACTAATTTTTCTAATTCTTGTTTGATCCATTGAACATTAAATACCTCTTGATAAATTCGATTAGTAACTTCTAGATAGTCACCATTTTTAATAACTAATTCTGCTTGCTGAAGCTCCAATTTTTCGGGTTTATTATTAGCCAATACTCTCCCCTGCAAAATATCTTGATAGATTTCTAATCTTGACCTAACATTTTTATCAGGAGTTAAGAGACTGTTTTGTATTTTCTGGAGATGGACTGCCGCTTTATTTTGTAACCAATTTTCTACAATATGTTTCTGAATTAATTGTTCAATTCTTGGTTTTTCTTGTCCTTCGCGTAACTCGTTTTTATTGTCGATTAGCAAACGAATAACTATTTCGGTTAACTCCAAGTTACCCCCTGTCCAAGCTAGAGTTTCCTTAATTAAAGTTGCTCGTTGGTTTTCCTCAAATTCGGGGGTTAATTTTTCTTCAGCCATTTGATATGCTTCCCTTTGACTTGCTATCTGTGCTTTTCGATTGACTGGGATTTGACTTAACTCTAAAGAAGGCTTTTCCGACTCATTAATGTCCTGATTTTGACTCGAAGTTAAAGCTTCTTCTAAATCTTGATCGGGAAGAAGTTCCGGGGTACTAGCTACCAATTCCGCTTCTGGGTTAATCAGGATTTGTGGTAATTTGGCGGCGGCTAATAATTGCAATTCTTGACTGACGGTGATTTCTTCCCCGCGACCCCATTCTAATAAATCACTAGCTTGTTTTAATTCCCTAATAATAACTGGAGCGAGAGTACGATAGGAATGTTTGGAGTTAGCCAGTGCCGATTGGGCATTTTTAACTAAATATTGCCATTGTTGCTGTTCTGAAGCCAATTGAGACAGAGATAAAATTAATTCTTGCAATTGCTGACGGGAAGCACTGGTTTCTTGCTGTTTGAACAGTTGTAACATCTGTTTGAGGATATCTCTGACGCTGATGGAGATAGAAGAGACCGCCGCAATAGCTGGGGTAGATTTTCCCTGGCCGAGAAGATAGTTAAGATGGGCCTGTAATTCGACAAAAGTCGGTTCACCGTTTTTAATGATCGCGTCAGCTTCCTCGGCTTGCAAACCTAAGGGACTCTGCAGCTTATCGATCAATATCTGAAGCAGATCATAACTCTTGAGCAACAAAGACTCTAATTTTTGATCCACTTCTAGGGGATTTTCTTTCAATATTGTGAAAGCATCCTCAAGACGGTGAGCAGTTTTTTGGATACTACCATAGCCTAACATGGCCGCCCCTGCCTTGACGGAATGGGCGGCACGAAACATCTCGTTCATCTGTTCAGTGTTGTTCATGAGATGGCCTAAGTCTAAAATCCCCTGTTCTAAAGTTTCCAGGTGTTCTTTTGCTTCTTCGATGAAATAGCCGAGAATTTTCCGATCGTTAGCGGAGTCCAATGTATTATCCCCCTTATCACGATGCTACCTAGTCCTGGATTGGCCTAGTTTTTCATTAAATATATCAGTGACTCTTAAATCATTATAAATACATCAACAACTGCCTGTGAACATCTCCTGGAAAAATTAATGCGCTCCGGGGTTTGGGGGTTATACCCCCCAAAAGCGTGGATTGATTGATAAAACCGAAAGTAACGGCCAATTTTAGCGGAGAGTTTCTCCTTAAAAATTCCAACTTAGTAGATTTATAAAAAGGAGATGCACTCATCACGGTGTCATCAGGTGATGTTAATATCAAATCAGCTATTATCCTCGGTGGCATTAGTGGCATTATTGTCTTATAACTCTAAAAAACGCTTTTCTGACTCATTAATATCTTGATTTTCACTCCAAGTTAAAGCTTCTGCTAAATCTTGATCAAAAAGAATTTTAGTGGCATCTTCCCCTGAATTTAACCAAACTTCGTACTTTTCAATGTATGGAGGGATTTTATTTAATTCCGTTGTCACCCAAGTTTCATTAAAAACATTTCTATAAATCTTATTATAAACTTTTAACTTTTGTCGGTCTTGAACTACCAATCCCGTTAAGCGTAATTCTATTTGATCGGGACTACCATCATCGGTAATTTCACCATTTCTTAAAATTTCTTGGTAAAGCTTCAGCATTCTTCTACCCGTGACACGCTTATTTAATAAACGATTCTGAATAGTTTTTAGGTGTTCTGGACTATCTTGAGATACCCAGTTACTAATTACTTGCGACTGGATAAAATCGCTGACATTAATCGGGGTTGCTGGGGATTCCTTGCCAAATCCAGTGCTAGATGTGGAGATTAAATGACAAATTTTTTGAGTTAAAAACGGTTGTCCACCTGTCCAGTCTATAACCTCCTCTAAAACCCGTTCTGGTGCGATAACTTTGTCCTGCAATCCCTCGGCAAGTTTTCTGGCATCCTTTATAGTAAATCCAGATAATCGAATATCTTGACCAATATTAAAAGGACTACGATAATTATCTAGAATAAAGTTAGAAACTGCTGCTAACCCCAACATACAAAAGGTTAGAGGTTGGTAATCCCTATTATGGGGACGTTTTTCATGACAGCTACGCAGCCAAGCAAAGAAATCATCTGTGGAAAATTTTAAACTCAGAACGCTATCAATTTCATCGAAACAGATAACAATAGGTCGGGATACCTCCTTTAAGAGAATTTCCTCAACAAATTGATCAAGACGATTAATAGCTGATTTATAGGCTCGTTCATCCCACCAAGTTTGCTCTTTTCCCCGAATAGAAAGAGCAAATCGTTTAACCAGTTGCTCAAATAATACTCGATACCAAATATCTTCGGATATGTTTTTTCCTAGACCACTCAAATCAATGATAGCACAGTCAATATTATCCTCTTTCAGTCGTTTTTGTGTCTGTACCCACAAACTTGATTTTCCCATTTGACGGGAATTTAACACATAGCAATACTGTCCATTTTTTAGATAGTTATAAAATATATCATCTGCTTCCCGCTTGATATAACTAGGTGCATTTAGGGGGACGCTGCCTCCAACATAATAAAAATTGGTCGCCATAGGATTAAAATTAGCAATTTGTCTGATTGGTTAAGTTCGATGAATAATTTAATCAAAGGTTATCTGTCCCTAAGCTAGTCCGCATTTAAAGTTCTGGGTTCGATGGGGGAACGGGGAACAGGTGAAAACGAATATTAGATTTAGATGTACAACAGTTTAACTCAATATATTGGATTTTAGGAGGATAGGCGATACCTAAAATAGTTGCTGTATAGTGGATAACGGGGTTGAACAGCATTCTGCACAAAGGTTACTAATCCTAAACTATGAAGTTGCCAATTAATTGTTGCACCTAAATCAACGGGAGAAGAGGACTCTACAACCTTTTTCATTCCTGCTGCTAGGTTTGGATGTTCTTGTAAGTTTAGCAAATGTCCTCGCAAATGATCCCCATAAATTCCCGCTTCCGTGGCTGCTGTCTCTAAAAAATCTGCTAAAGACAGTTGTTTTTGGGTAATCCCATAAATCGCTTTTTGGATTAAATAGGGATGTCCCCCGACAAGATTAATTATTTTTTGCAGTTCATCTTTTCCCAAGTTAGCCTGATATTTATTAGCTAGAGTCAAGACCTGTTCTAGAGTAAAATCAGGTAACAGTATTTCTGTTCCTACAACATTCAAAGGAGATGTATTCAGGTCAACAAGAACATAATTTTCTGTGGAATAGGTGATAATTAAGTGTAACTTTTGCCAAGTATTATTATTTTTTGCCTCCTCGTGCCAAAGACGAAATAAACTAAGGAAATCGTCGGCAACGCTGGTATAGGCAAAGAGACTATCTATCTCCTCTAAAACTAAAATTAGGGGTTTATCCAGCTTTTTGAGCAAATGGTCTTCAAAATAGGCAGTACAGCTATAAAGTCCTAATCCTTCTTGCCATTTTTCCTGAAAGAGAGCTGCTAACCCTAATTTCTTGGAAGTAATCAAAGCAAACCAAGAGAGCAATCGGTCTAAATCGCTGAGAATTCCTTTACTTGCTTGTAAAAAACTGAAACTGACGGTTTTATACTCTCTTTTGTCAACTTGACTCAAAATTCTATCGACTAATAGGGTTTTACCCATCCCCTTGGCTGATTTAATTCGCAATAATGAACCTGCTTGACGCACCGTCTCCAGACAAAGCTGTTCCACTGGAGGACGTTCAACATACTTGGAAAAATCCGCAGCCCAGTTTTCTCCCTCATCCTCAGACGTGGCAGCAGCTGTTTCCTCCAACTCATCCCAGTCAGCGATTTCTCGATAATCAAGGCCTAATTTTTGACAAATTTCAAAAAAATTAAGATTGCTAATCGGTTTACCGTTAAGAAAAAGGCTAATAGTCGCTCTTCCGAATCCTAACACCTCAGCAAGCACCTGTTGACTTGCGTAACCATTGAGTTTAACTGCTTGTTTGACTCTAGGGATATATTCTGATTTTACTTTAAGCGATCGCCCCATAAACTTCCATCAATCGACGCAATCTCTATTTTATCGCAAAAAACTCAGACATATCTCAGTCATTCTCAGTCATGAAATCAGAGAGTCATGACTGAGGATCAAGATGTACTGGTCGAAGTGTATTTATAAACTACACAAAACAGAATGCTTGACATATTTCCTTCTAAGTCCAAAGACAATGACACTTATAAGGGTGATTCTGGGACTTCAGCTAAGTCTGACAATTATTTAACCTCCGAGGAGAAGTCTCTTTTATCTGATTTACTCAAAGTTAATGCTGCCACTGTCTTGAGCTTTGAAATTGAAACAGATAGAATTGGAGAAGCTAACTTACAAGATAAATTAGAAAAACTAGCGGACAAAGGCTATATCAAAGTCAATGAAGAAGAAAGCTACAAAATCTTTACTCCCACTTGGAAAACTCGTTGGCTGAGGGTAAATGGTATTTTGTAGTCAGGTTCTAACGGAATTAGACAAGTTTCCTTTTTTCAGTTCATTCACCCATTACCTATTTTTGGTAGATTCTCAGACAACCGCCGCCACCGATCTTTTTAGCGAAATACGGAAACTTCTGGGAGAAGATCGGTGGCCTTTTGTGGTGACTGCGATAATTATTGGAGTAGCAGTTGAAACTAGAAGTACCTATTTCTCAGCTTTTAGGATTCGTCATTTATTTCCCGATTTAAAAAAGGATTTTTTAAAGACTTTCCGTTTTTTATTAATTGTCAAAATTTTTGTATCAATACTTTTATACCTTTTTATTCAGTTTATATTTTCTCTATTAAGCTTGATCGAGGATAATGTATATGTGGGTTTAATCATTGCTCTGGTCTTTGGTTTTATTATTAGTTCCTTAAACCCTAATTTAGAACAAATCGACCAAGTAATGGGTGGATTTAGCTTATCGACAATTAATCCTGTCTCCAGTCTGATCAAAAAGATATTAGGGTTGTACAAACAATTTAAAGCATCTATTATTGAGCCTTTCCAAAAGAAATTGGGGAACAAGAAAACCAGCCTATATATGTCTATTAAGCATGAATTTAATTGTTTTCAAATAGTTACTCTTCAGGAATACATCCAAGAATTACTCAGTAGATTTACACTGAAAGAAACGCAAGAGAAATATCAAGGAAGATTAAACGCTATCATCGGGGGAAATTTTAGTGACGAGGATAAGAGAGAAAGATTAATATGGTTATTATTTGATATTATGGAGGTTACTTATGAAGAGATCAATAAAATTAGAAATCACCCAGATCAATCAGAAATTTTAATAAGACTGGGAGAAATAGAACAGGGGAATAGTACGATAAATTAAACGTCGGACTGTTAATTAAATACACTTGTACGGTTTCCGATCGATTAACTGGAATCGATAAAAATCCTTGAGGGGGAGTGATGGGTTAACTTTTCCTGACAATTCTCGCCCTCTGGACCAGAAAAAAAGTAACCGATGTAAAACCGAGCAGTTAGACTAAATCCCTTTTTAATAGTGTGATTAACTCTCAAGTTATGAATTGTTTCTCCCCACACCCCACACCCCACACCCCACACCCCACACCCTGCCCCCACCGAAAAGCTTTTTGCTGCAAACCCCAAGTATCAAGGGGTATACTGCCAATATTTCCGATGATTGACAATTTTCTAGCGATCGAGCCTTTCCACTACGGAAATTCGAGTTTATGATAAAAAGAAATCCTCTCTCAGGTAAGAGCGGTAGTATGGCTTACTCGACACAGCAGTTAATTGAAATCCTCGAGCGAGAAATGCACGCCACTTGCAAAGGGGAACGTCTGTTACTCTCCCCGGCGGAGCGCATTGATAATCCGGTGATTGCCAAGGCGATCAATCTAGAAAAGGTGGGCAAAGTCTTCGCCTATCAGGATTTTCGCCGCCAAGTTCACGATTATCAACAAAAATATCAGGTTTCGGGCATTATCTGGCGTGTTTGTCAATGGGGCGATCGCACTCTCCGTTATCCCGAAATTCATAATCAATTAGTTGCCGTGGCGGGTGACAAGGAAATTCTCATGGCTGCCAAAGCCTCGGTTTTAGAGTTTTGGAACAGTATCACCCCTAATATGAATTTTTGGTGGGCGCTTAACTCCCGTCGTCCCATTTCTGCCGATTCTCTAGCCGAATTAGTTGCCCAGTCCGAATGGGCGGAATTAGATGTGGCGCGCACAGAATTATATCTCGGTCTCTGTTGGGGTAATCCTTTAGAACACCAGTATCAATGGGCGCAACCCTTTTCCGGTTGTCATCGCATTATCGCCGCCGTCGATGAACCTAGTTCGATTAAGGTGTGAGGGCGATTGATGTCTTGGGAATTATGAATTATGAATTGGGGGGTGGGGAGAATAAATAAAAGCAATCTCCTGACTTCTGACTGCTGCCGACCGTCTCCTATTGTAAAGTTTTGTTAATTTTTCTGGGATTAGGGCGTTTTGTAAAAATAGATACAGAATTGTATGTTATACATATTAATGGGTGATTAAAAAAGTTCGAAACACTATTTGCAGCTCGGAGGAAATGATTATGTCTACAGAACAACAAGCTCGCGCCTTAATGATGCGTCACCACCACGCCGTCAAAAATCGTCAACAATCGATGTTAGGGAGAAGTGCTTCTGAAATTGGTATTGACAATGACAATGGCTACGGGGAAACCGTTCAACGTCGCTTCTCGGCCGACTTTTCTTCACAAACTTATGATCGCTCTGGTGTTACTCTGAGTTAAGCTCTTAGATTTCGCCAAAGTGTAAGCTTTCAATCTTAGAATTAAGTGAACAATCAGCCCACACAAACCGAGATCGGAATGTGTGGGTTTTCGGTTTTTAGAGATAGGGGTCATTCCTCGGCCGATTACGCGGTTTCATCAGGATTTATACTTAAGTAGCTGGTTATAATTAAATTAAAAATGGATTTTAGGTTCGATCCCCCCTGCCCCCCTTGATAAGGGGGGTGCCGATCCCCCCTTAGTCCCCCCTTTAATCCCCCCTTGATAAGGGGGGCATCTGACAACTTTTAACGCCTACCTACTTATCGAATAATTCATAAATTATCAAAGGAGATTGTCATGAAAGGAGAATTCACCGCCATCATTGAAGCAGCAACAGAAGGGGGATACTGGGCAATTTGTCCTGAAGTACTAGGTGCAAATGGTCAAGGAGAAACCATTGAAGAAGCCAAAGAAAGCTTAAAAAGTGCTATTCAACTAATTTTTGAAGATCGTTTGGCTGATATTCGTCGAGGACTACCGAAAGAGGCGATCGAGGAGACAATTTCCATTCCATGAAACGTCAAGAATTAGAAAAAAAGTTGCGGAAAGCTGGTTGTTATCTTAAGCGAGAGGGTGCTTCTCATTCTCTTTGGATTAACCCTCAAACTGGGGTGATTGAAGCTGTACCACGACATACAGAAATCAAAGAATTTTTAGCACAAAAAATTCTCAGAAACCTGAATGCCCAATAGATAGTGCGATGCCGAAGGCACGGGAGCATCTCACCTTTGCAATGAGCATAAATACTTAGTGGAAAAATAGGCTTTTCGAGGGTAATTCTTGTTTTAATTCTCCATGTACGCAGTCTTTAAAAGCCTCTATTTCGTTCCAAGACACGATTAAGAGTGGCTTTTAGGCTAAGTATAATTACTTATCGCGTAAGTGAGATGCTCCCGAAGGCACGAAGGCAATGCCTTCGGCATCGCACTGAAAAAAGCTCCCCACTTCCCCAACACTGAATAATAGGTTCCAATCTCAGTGATCTGTGCTACCATTCGGGGTAAATTCAAGCGATCTCCAGACACCTATGAGCAAGGTTCTCGTGTTGAATGCCTCCTACGAACCGCTAAATATTACCAGTTGGCGGCGTGCGATCGTTTTATTGTTGAAAGGAAAAGCTGAATCCCTAGAACATAACGGAAAAGTGGTTTGTCGTGACTTACCCCTACCTTCTGTTATCCGTCTTAGGCAATACGTCCGTGTTCCCTACAAGGAAATTCCTTTAACCCGTCGTAATATCCTCGAACGAGATCATCACACTTGTCAATACTGTCTCTACCGAGGTGAACAATTAACCATCGATCATGTGATTCCCCGTTCTCGCGGAGGGGGTGATACCTGGGAGAATTTAGTGGCGGCTTGTGTGCGTTGTAATGTGCATAAGGGCAATCGTACACCAAAAGAGGCCAATATGTCCCTACGCGCCCAGCCGCGTCGTCCCTACAGCAGTCTCCACTTTGAGCTATTAAAGCACACCAGGGAGAATCACAATCAGGAATGGCGTAAATATGTCATCGGCATTTAGGGTGAAAAAGGCATGGTGAAACCAAGACCAAAATTGATTCCCATGCCATTATTATTAGTCTGGGTGCGAGGATTGGCAACTCCCGTGCCTAGATAAACCGCACAACCGCGACAGGGGGTATTGACTCGGTAGCGCACCGCCATGGGATCATTGGGATCAGTGATAGTTACTCCCTGATGGTTTAAATCTTTAATTAGATTGGTAACGGGTTTGAAAAAATCGGCGCTGGGGGGTTGACTTGGTTGCAGTTCTAGGGTTTGTTCTTGGGAAGCAAGAACGATTTCCGAAGCGATAACTAGCAGCAGAGAGGTAGTTAAGCCAAATAAACCCAGATTATTTTTGATCTTCATCTTTTTTATCACCGAGAGATTGTTAATTTCTTCTGGTGAGAATTCTAGCGTTTTCTCACCAGAAAGGAACCTAATCAGTAAAAAAAATTTACTGATTTCTACCATACTTATAATAAGCGGCACAAGCACCTTCACTAGAAACCATACAAGTGCCGATGGGATGTTCGGGAGTACAAGCAGTCCCAAATACTTTACATTCCCAGGGTTTTAAAACACCTTTAAGAATTTCGCCACACTGACAAGCTTTGTGATCTTTAACGCGCTGATTGGGTAAAGTAAATTTCTTCTCCGCATCAAAATTACTGTACTCATCTCGCAGTTTTAAACCTCCTTGAGCAATTTCTCCTAAACCTCGCCATTCAAACTGATCCCGCAGTTCAAAAACTTGGTCGATTGCCGATAAAGCGACTCTATTTCCTTGATTTTGTACCACTCGATCATACTGATTTTCGATCTCACATCTCTGCTCATCTAATTGTTTTAATACCATCCAAATTGATTGGAGAATATCCAAAGGTTCAAACCCAGAAACTACCACAGGTTTATGATATTCTTGGGCAATAACTTGATAGGGTTCTGTGCCAATTACCATGCTAACATGACCGGGACCAACAAAACCGTCTAACTGTAGATCTGGGTTATCTAACAAAGCTTTCAGAGCGGGAATAATCACCACATGATTAGAAAATAAACTAAAATTAGTGATGCCATCTCTTTGGGCTTCTAAAACAGTTAAAGCTGTGCTAGGAACGGTTGTTTCAAAACCTAATGCTAGAAATATTACTTCTTTATCGAGATTTTCTCTGGCAATTTTTAAGGCATCGCGAGGAGAATAAACCATGCGAATATCATCACCTTTTGCTCGTGCTTGCAGCAGACTCAAATGGGAACCGGGGACACGCATAGTATCGCCAAAAGTTGTCAGAATTACGCTCGGTTGTTGTGCGAGAAAAATGGCATCATCTAAACGACCTCGCGGCATCACACAAACGGGACATCCAGGACCGTGAATTAATTCGATAGTTTCGGGAAGTATTGCCTCGATACCGTATCTAAAAATTGAGTGGGTATGACCTCCACAAACCTCCATAATTTTAGTAACTTTTTCCCGCTTTTCAGAGATTCTTATCGATAATTGTTCAATTTGTTGAATTAATCCTGCCGCTTTAACTGGATCACGAAATTCATCAACGTATTTCATAACAAGCTTTCTCTCTATAAGTGGTTGGACAAAAGTAAAGTTAATTGTGGAGCCGGTCGTCGGTTGTCAGTAATAATTGCCGTAATTTACATTTCTTAAGATAGACAACAGAATTAATTTATGGGTGACTACTTAAGAACATTAATTATGATTAAATTCTTCCTCTAATTCCGATAATTGTGTTAATAAATTTAGGGTTTCTTGAGCCTCATCTTCATCAATTCGATTCATTGCAAAACCCACATGAACTAATACCCAATCCCCTACACAAGTATTAGCAGGATGGTCTTCATCAACAATGCAAGTGATATTTACTTCTCTTTTTACACCCCCCACATCGACGAGAGCGAGATGATGGTTTTCATCAATAATTGCTGTAATTTGTCCTGGTATGCCTAAACACATAGTTTTTACCTTGAAAAATCTAGTTTTTGTTAATTATGGGCTGATTTTTTGGGTAGAGATTGCGGTAATATCAACTGAGAATCAGGTCATACTTCATCCCTCTAAGAAAGGCTATACAGTCAAAGGTTATCCTTTTTACTTTTTCCTTTCCTCTTTCCCCTTTTTACTCGGTCTTACCTGCCATTCTGGACTATTGCCCTCAAGAACAGCTTTTTTTCCCGTATCTTTTTTAAGATTTCCCCTGTCCCGGACCGTGGACAATATCCCAGCAAGGGTAAAACTTTTGTATTAGGGACTACATCGCTTTACTAAATTGTCCGTCAAAAGTTGATAGAGGAGCCTAGTCTCATAAAATAGCAAGCGACACAGCCCATCCTTACCCAATGCCTTAAAACTTGTTGACACTCCCCGCTCTAAAGAGACGGGGATTCTTGGTTCACAGAGATTACTTGCTTAGACAGAATTGCTTCTGAAAAAGTAGAGGTATTCTCTCCCCAAGCGTTTATTGGATCGAGCCCAAAGGTTCCGGTATGCCC
>NZ_JADBTB010000105.1:0-21878 GCF_020246405.1 Microcystis sp. M083S1 | reverse complement strand
GTTTAATGCTTGTCGGGGAGAGAAATTTTCTGTCTTCATACCTTTATCCTCTTCCTACTCAACCCGATTTTGGAGTCTATTTTTTTCTCTCTTATCTTTGCTCAAAAACCCTATATATATTTGCGCACGGATTCCCATTATATAAAAAGTCTAAAGCAAGTCTCGCCATTTGTCAAGGGTTTTGAGAAAATCTCCCCACTTCCCAAGAGGTGAGGGAAATTGCCAGTAAGTTTGCAGGGGTAGAAAGTTTAAAGGAAGCGCTCGCAACGCGCTCGCTACGCGAGACCGAGCAGTTACAATTATTGTTATCTTCAGCTTGATCTTATTTTACTAAATAGCCAAAAACTAAAATAAGATTCCTATTTATTGTCCTGACAAGGAGATGAATAAATGAATAATTTTTCTGAGAAACACCATCGTCGTTCCTTAAGATTATCTCGCTATGATTATTCTCAATCGAGTGCATATTTCGTAACAATTTGTATTAAAAATAGTGAAAATTTATTAGGTGACATACAAGATAATGTTATGAATCTTAATCAATTTGGTCAAGTTGTTAAGGATATTTGGCATAGTTTAGATACTCGTTATAAAGAAGTTATTTTAGATGAATTTGTAATTATGCCTAATCATATTCATGGGATAATATTTATTGATAACCGAGTAGAGATAATTCATGAATTATCTCTACTGAAGGAAAGGAGAAAAATGTTGTTACCTAAAGTGATTGGTTATTTTAAAATGAACAGTGCTAAACTGATTAATCAATTGCGTGGTACTCAAGGTCAATCGGTTTGGCAAAAGAATTATTATGAACATATTATCCGTCATGAGGTTTCCTTAACGAAAATTAGAGAATATATTGTTAATAATCCTTTAAAGTGGCATCAAGATATCGAAAATCAGCAAGTCAAACCTAGTCAGGAGGAAATTGAGTTTTGGCAAAACTTCGGTAGAAAGGATTTATAATCACCGTAACAACAATTTAGTAGGGATAATTCATGAATTATCCCTACTCAGGAATGCTTTGTTTAATGGTTGTCGGGGAGAGAAATTTTCTGTCTTCATACCTTTATCCCTATCCCTAGCCAACCCGGTTTTTCAGGCTATTTTTTTCTCTCTTATCTTTGCCCAAAAACCCTATATATATGGGCGCACGGATTCCCATTATATAAAAAGTATAAAGCAAGTCTCGCCATTTGTCAAGGGTTTTAAGTAATAATCTTCCGTTGCCGTTTAGCCAAGCTCAGAACTAGGATAGGAGAGAATAAGGTATTATTGCAGCCAGAGAGGCTTAGACTGTGACCAATGTAGCGATCGATGTGGGATTAACCGAGACTTCTCTGTGGCAATGGCAAACATGGCAAGGATTGCCCTATCTTACCTGTAATCTCCTAGAGGATTGGTCCCACGGCTTTTTTACCCGTCATTATTACCCCCAAACCCCGGAAGCTTTTACGGGTGCTTTAGGGGCAAATGTACCGGTTTATCGCGTCAAACAGGTACATGGCGATCGCCTATTAAATCCCCAAGGGATTGCTAACCCAGAAATAGCCGAAGCGGATGGAATTATCACCGATGCTTCCGGTCAAGGGATTTGGGTAGCCAGTGCTGACTGTACGCCCGTACTAATAGGCGATCGCTCTACTGGTGTTGGGGTGGCGATTCATTCTGGATGGAGAGGGACCGCTAAGGGGATAGTTGTCAAAGCAGTTAAGCAGTTATTAAACTCAGGTAGTTGTTTAGATAACTTAGTCCTGGCCCTGGGGCCAGCAATTGCTGGGGAAGTCTATCAAGTCGATGGAGAAGTTGCAGCAGAAGTGGGTTTAAGTTTATTCCCTCAAGAAACCAATCCCGAGCAAATTCTGGCCAATTTATCTAACCTGTCCCCTTCCCCCTTATTTGCTGACGAGGAAAAAGGGAAAGTGCGCTTAGACGTGCGACGGGTGATTTATCATCAACTACAACAGTTAGGAATTAGGGATGAACAAATCGCGATCGCTCCTTTTTGTACCTATCAACAAGAAGAGCATTTTTTCTCCTATCGTCGGGAAAAAGCCAAAAAAATCCAATGGTCTGGCATAGTTAGTCGTTAATGATTACTGCACACTGATAACTGAAAAATACCCCTTTTCTCATGCGTATTGTTTTTTTCGGAACCCCTACTTTTGCCGTTCCCACCCTAAAAAAATTATTAGCCAATCCCGATATAGAAGTGATTGCCGTCGTTACCCAACCGGACAAGCGCCGGGGAAGGGGTAATCAATTAACCCCCTCACCGGTGAAACAAATAGCCATAGAACAGCAAATACCGGTTTTGCAGCCCAAAAGTGTGAAAAAAAATGCTAAAACCTTAAATTTTCTCAGACAATCGCGAGCGGATGCCTTTGTGGTGGTTGCCTACGGACAAATTCTCTCCCCAGAAATTCTAGAGATGCCGAGATTAGGCTGTATTAACGTTCATGGCTCAATTTTACCGAAATATCGGGGAGCAGCCCCCGTGCAGTGGTGCATCGCTAGGGGAGAAAAAGAAACCGGCATTACCACCATGTTAATGGATGCGGGCATGGACACCGGACCGATGTTACTGAAAGCCTACAGCCCGATCGCTCTTTTTGACAATGCCGAACAGGTGGGAGCAACCCTAGGCCAAATGGGGGCGGATTTGCTCCTAGAAACCCTCTCTAAGCTCGATCAAGGGGAAATTACCCCAATTCCTCAAAATAACGACGATGCCACCTATGCTCCTTTAATTGAGAAATCCGACTATCTAATCCACTGGCAAGATTCGGGCCGGACAATTCACGATCGAGTCCGGGGTTTTTATCCTAATGCGCTGACCACTTTCCGGGGACAACCCCTAAAAGTGATGGCCACTATTCCCCTAGAGGATCTCGGTCAACTTCCTCCAGAATTACAGACAAAAGACCTTTCTCATCTAAGCGGAGAAGTGGGATCGATCGTGGCGCTCTGGAAAAATTTCGGGCCGGTAGTGCAGACGGGAGCGGGTTTATTATTATTAAAAGAAGTGCAATTATCGGGAAAACCACCGCGTTCTGGTGGGGATTTAGTCAATGGTTCCCGTTTAACTATCGGTGAGACTTTCGGTCAATAGTTTTCAGGGGATGGCTTTCCTTTGCTCCTCTATGCTTCACTGGTGAAGATTTTTTTTAACTTGCGAAAGCGATCGGAATAACTTCTTAACACTTCGATCGCAAACATGGGGGTTTCCTGCACGGCAAATAAAAACTGCGGTTGATTGAGATAGGCTAATTTACAATCAGTTTTGGCAATAGCTGTGGATTCTCGCAGTTTATCCCCATGCAGGAGCGCTCCTGCTCCGAATACATCCCCTTTTTCTAGAGTTTCTATCAATTGTCCCTTGATATACATCTCCACTTCTCCGCTAAGAATACCGTACATTAACTCGCCCTCCGTGCCATCGGTAAAAATAACTTCACCAGCTGGAAAAGTGCGATCGGGATGATTTTCGAGAATTTTAATCGTTTCTACGGGACTTAACATGATTTAACAATAATTTTTCGGGTTATCTCTCCCATTTTCCAATAGATTGAACTCCCCGATCATCGTTTTTGTATCTAAGAATACTTGAAACTTCTCTACCTGACAAAGATTTGGTTTGACTCTCAGAAATGCTTTGTTTAATCCTTGTCGGGGAGAGAAATTTTCCGTCTTCATACCTTTATCCTCTTCCTACCCACCCCGATTTTTGAGTCTATTTTTTTCTCTCTTATCTTCTCTCAAAAACCCTATATATATGGGCGCACGGATTCCCATTATACATAAAGTCTAAAGCAAGTCTCGCCATTTGTCAAGGGTTTTCTGAAAATCTCCCCCTCTCCCCACTTCCTTGAGAAAATACCGGGGTTAGAACTGTTTGATCGCTGCTTGGGTGATTTCTGCGATCGCGGCTAAACTGGGACTAACTTGGCCCATATCGGTGGATAACCAGAGAAGATACTCGACGTTACCCGCAGGTCCGGTAATGGGAGACCAAGTTAAACCCCGATAGAACCATCCTAAGACTGCGGCGGCCTGTAAAACCTGAAAAATCGCCCCCGCTTGGTCTTGGTGGTCGCGAACTACCCCTTTTTTGCCGACTTTTTCCCGTCCCACCTCGAATTGGGGTTTGACCAATAAAATCGCCTCTCGGGGTGGATTTAATAGCGTCCACAGGGTCGGTAAAACTTTGGTCAAAGAAATAAAGGACAGATCCATAACTGCTAAATCGGCGGGTTTTTCTGGTCCGTATAACTTTTCCGGGGTTAAATAGCGAAAATTAGTTCTTTCTAGTAAAATAACCCGTTCATCCTGCCGTAAACTCCACGCCACTTGTCCATAACCCACATCGACCCCATAAACCCGTTTTGCCCCTTTTTGCAAGAGACAATCGGTAAATCCCCCCGTGGAAATGCCGCCATCTAAACAAATGCGATCGCTGACATCGATGGCAAACAATTCTAAGGCCTTGGCTAATTTTTCGCCCCCCCTTGACAAATAGGGCAGTTTCTGCTTAACCTCGATCGCCGCTGACCGATCGATTTCTGTGGCCGGTTTATCGATGATTTGGTGATTGACTTTCACTTCTCCAGCGCGAATTAATCGCTGTGCCTGTTGACGGGAATCACAGAGATTTTTGGCTACTAATAATAAATCTAATCTTTGTTTCGGCAAGGAAGGCCTCCCAATAACCAGCGCCTAATTCTAAAAAATACCTTATTTTTCCCCAAGCAATCCCAGAAAGAAGATTATAAGTAAAGAAAGGGGTAAGCGAAACCCATCAGCTAAATTTTCGCTGCCATCCCGATATTTTATGGATAAAGATACTCGATTCGCCATTTTGGTCATTGGCATCCCCTTTCTAGGACTAGCTTACTGTGGCTTGATTTTTGCCGTGATGATTTATTGGGTCTGGGCCCGGGAACATCCCGTGACCATGGCCACTTTTTTTGTCCTTGCTCCTTCTTTGATTTCTGGCTCTATTTGGCTGTTAGCTTCCTATAAAGCCCGTCAAAAGCAGCGTTTGGGTTTATAGTTCAATGTAGAGGCCGATGGCATTCGTCCAAGAAGAATCAATAATCAGTCTTTAGTCAGAATCAGAGCAGCACAGGGCTGACATTTAGGGGCTGGGCGCGATAGGATGAAAAAGTGCTAGATAAAAACTCCCCTCCCTTACAGTCCTTAGTGGCGGGTCACTGGTTCAAGCTCATCTGTGGAGCTAGTTACCAAGATTTGCCCACGATTCGCAACCTCGCCTTGGCCTATACTATCGCCGGAGCCGATTGTATTGATGTGGCTGCCGATCGAGCCGTGATCCTTGCGGCCCGCGAAGGCATGGAAACCGCCGCCAAAATCGCTGGATTCCCTGCCAATCAACGACCTTGGTTAATGGTCAGTCTCAATGACGGTGAAGATCCCCACTTTCGCAAAGCTGTCTTTAACCCGCAACTCTGTCCGGTCGATTGTCCCCGTCCCTGCGAAAAAATCTGTCCCGCTTATGCTATTGATGGGGGAGGAGTGATTGAACAGCGCTGTTATGGTTGCGGTCGTTGCTTACCCGTTTGTCCCGAGCAGATAATCGAGACAAGATCCCGTATCTGTCAACCTGAAGAAATTATCCCCTTAATTATCGAAATGGGAGTAGATGCGATCGAAATTCATACCCAAGTCGGTCATGGAGAGGAATTTGCTCGACTCTGGCAAGCGATCGCACCTGTAAGTAAAAACCTAAAAATCCTGGCCATAAGTTGCCAAGATGATGAATATATCATTGATTACCTCCACGATCTGCGAGAAACCATTTCACCCCTAAGCTGTCCTCTGATTTGGCAGACGGACGGCCGACCGATGAGCGGCGATATCGGCAAAGGAACCACCCACCCGGCAATTAATATGGCCAAAAAAGTCCTCTGTGCCAATCTAGCCGGATTTGTGCAGTTAGCCGGGGGAACCAATGACCATACCGTGACCAAATTACAGCAACTGGGACTGAGAGAAAAAATCGCTGGTATTGCATCTGGAAGTTACGCCCGTTCATTGATTTTGCCAATTTTAGAGCATTTAGACCAGCCTAACCTTGAAAATGACCCCCAAGCCTACCAAGAAGCCCTTAAAGCCGCTTCTATTCTCGTGGCTCAATTAAAAGCCTAGCCTTGTTCAAAAAACTATAATATTTTTTTAATTGACAACTAACCCATAAATGTGTTAGACCCCAAGAAAATCTTGGAAATAAAAACAGCCAATTATCGCCAAAACCTCTTACTATTAATTTAATGCCAGAAACCCTACCCTCCTCTCGGATGCCAGTGACCGACGACTTAAACAAACTCTTGGCAATTCTACCCGCTCGGATTCGCGGCAAGATCGAGGAACACCCGAGGCAGCATCAACTGATCGAAGTAGTTATGGATTTGGGACGCATACCAGAAGCGCGTTTTCCCGATGGGGCGATCGATCTGGGGGACGAACCGATCTCAAAAGAAGAAATCCAGTATTCGATCGCCAGGGTGGGCAGTTTTAGCGGCGATAATCGCGCCGGGATTGAACGCACCCTGCACCGCATCAGTGCCATTCGCAATCGAGACGGGGAAATTATCGGTTTAACCTGTCGTATCGGTCGGGCCGTTTTCGGTACGATCACCCTAATTAACGACCTAGTGGAAACGGGTAAATCCCTACTGCTGCTCGGTCGTCCGGGGGTAGGGAAAACCACCGCTCTCCGGGAAATAGCCCGAGTTTTAGCCGACGATCTCAATAAACGGGTAGTGATTATCGACACCTCCAACGAAATCGCCGGGGATGGAGATATTCCCCATCCAGCCATCGGTCGCGCTCGTCGGATGCAGGTGGCCCGTCCGGAATTGCAGCATCAAGTCATGATCGAAGCGGTGGAAAACCATATGCCAGAGGTGATCGTGATTGATGAGATCGGTACGGAATTAGAAGCTCTGGCCGCTCGCACGATCGCCGAACGCGGGGTGCAGTTAGTGGGAACCGCCCACGGCAATCAACTGGAAAATTTAATTAAAAACCCGACTTTATCGGATTTAGTCGGGGGAATTCAGGCAGTAACTCTCGGAGACGAAGAAGCACGCCGCCGGGGTTCTCAGAAAACCGTTTTAGAACGCAAAGCACCGCCCACCTTTGACATTGCCATCGAAATGTTGGAACGTCAGCGCTGGGTCATCCACGAGGACGTATCTACCACTATCGACCAACTGCTGCGGGGACGGGAAGCAATTGCCCAAATCCGTTGGGTGGACGAGGAGGGGAAAGTACAGGTGGCTCAGGAAGAACCAAAACCGGAAAAGTTGACCCCTTTGCGCGGCAATTATCTGCCGGAAATGGATAAACCCAAGGGATGGCGGGCCGATGGCCGGATGACTCCCGTGGCCCGTTTCCCGGAGGGACCTCTCAACCGGGAAAACGATTTCGATCGCCTCCTCGAACAATCTTGGCTGCAGGAAGAACCGGAAACGGAAAAAGTCCGCGTCCCCGGTCCCAATGGCGAAGATTGGCCGGTTTATGTCTATCCCTACGGGGTTAGTCGCGCCCCGATCGAACAGGTAGTACAGGCCCTAGATTTGCCGATCGTGTTGACCAAAGATTTACAGGCGGCTGACGCGGTGTTGGCCCTGCGTTCCCACGTTAAAAATCAGTCAAAATTGCGTCAAATTGCCAAAGTAAGACAAATTCCCATCCACGGCATCAAATCCAATACCCTGCCCCAAATTTCTCGCGGTTTAAAGCGGATTTTGGGCATTGATGACCCGATGAATCAGGAAGGTGCCGACCTGCGTTTATTTGCCCGCAGCGGCAGCGATGACGAGATCGAAGCTTTAGAGGAGGCCAGGTTAGCGGTGGAACAAATCGTTATTCCTACCGGTCAACCGGTGGAGTTACTGCCGCGATCGGCGAAAGTGCGGAAAATGCAGCACGAATTAGTGGAACATTACCGTCTCCAATCCGATAGCTTCGGAGAGGAACCGAATCGCCGTATTCGCATCTATCCAGCTTAGGAGTCAGGAATTTGAAGCGACGCACGCTAATTATTATGGGTACGGGGGCGGCGATCGGTGCGGTGGCCTCCTTGATTATCCATCGTCCCGAATCGGCGGCGGAATTACGCGACAAAATGCCCCTGGCCCAAAGAATTAAGCTCTGTCTCGATCTGGCTAGGATTAAACTAACCACGACGATCGATTATCTCGATAGTTATGCCTATCTTGGCATTGTTTATCCCTATCTTACCAATCCAGAGCCATCGGGTTTTAATTTCTTCAATTGGCGACGGAGGCTCAATAGTCCCATCCCCGGCACTTGGAAGCTAGAAAACGCCGATTTTTGGGCGGCAGGGGCTTTTCCTGCTTTATTATGGAAAATGGCTGATTTAGAATCAGACCCTATGTATAGCGGCTTTTGGGCGGCTGCTGCGAAAAAATGGAGCGATCCCTTAAAAGAAGCGAGTTTAAAGAACAAAGACATCGCTCTTAATAATTTACTGGTTTTTGCTCCTTGGGTTGAGTCGGGACAGGGCAAGGAAAAACAGACAGCTTTAGAGATCACTTTACAGGGAGCCAGACAACTAGCGCAACCCTTTCAGGATGGCAAGGGGAGTTATCACAGCGATATCGGGACTTTTGGCTGGCTACGCAAGGCCGATCGCACCGATCAGCAAGAACATTGGCAGGTTTTTATGGACCATACGATCAATATAGAACAACTGCTCTGGGCAAGTCTCCACAATTCTGACCCCAAGGAAGCAAAAGATTGGCAAGAAAAGGCCCTTTCCCACATCCGCACCATTAGCCGCACCTTTGGGGCTAATCGTCGCCCGGGTAAAACGGGAACTTGGCAAAGAGGCTATTTTGATCAAAATGTCAACTCTCCCACCTATAGAAATTTCTTATTTAATGAGGGAAAACAGGGCTGGCGCGATGATAGCACTTGGTCCCGGGGTCAAGCTTGGTTTATTTATGCTGCCACGACGGCCTATATTTACACTGGCGATCCGGAAATGTTAACCATTGCCAAGGCTGCCATTAATTATTATCTGGAAAATTTGCCCGATCGTTGGCCTGGTGGACAAAGACGCGCCGGAGATTTTATTCCCCCTTGGGATTTTGATTATGCCTTGCAAAAAAATGCCGCTACGGAAAAGGATTCTTCGGCAGCAGCGATCGCTGTGGCGGGGATGATTCGCTTATTAAAAGCTTTACCCAGCAGTGATCCTAGTTATGGAACCTATCGAGAGGCGATCGATAATATTCTCTTGAATCTGACTTCTTTTCAGTATTTTCCCGATGAAACCGCCCCAGAGATGAGTCTATTGCGTCATGGTTGTTATCATCATCCCGCATCGATTCGACCCAGCCAAATCTATGATACGGGTTTAATTTGGGGAGACTTCTTTTTTATCAACGCTTTAACTGAATACCAAGATTTACCCGATAGTTAACTGACTACTTAATTCTTGCCCTTTTTGAGGGGGGAAGTGGCAAACTATTAACTGTTGACCGTTGAATGGGAAAAGACTGTGGATATTCGCTTAATCGTTGTCGATGTGGATGGAACGATCGCCGGTAATAACAATCAGGTTAATCCGGCTGTGGTGCAAGCGGTCTCGGCCGTCCAAAAAAAGGGAATTCCCGTCGCTATTGGCACTGGCAGGATGTACCGTTCGGCTTTACGCTTTCATCAACGCCTTAAATCGACTTTACCTATAATTGCTTACAATGGCGCTTGGATTCAAGATCCTGTTTCCCAAGTTCACCATCGACATACCCCCATTTCCCCCGACTTGGCGATCGATCTTTTAGATTATCTCGAACAACCCCAATGGAAAGAGAAAATCTCCCTTAATTTTTATATGGACGATGTGCTTTATGTGCGGCAATTAAACGCGGAAACGGAATTCTATCGGCAGCGATCGGGTATTATTGCCGAAGCAGTGGGAGATTTACGCAAAGTTGCCCACAAAACTACTAAAATCCTGGCCATGGGAGAAGATAAGCAATTTATCGCCGAGATTTGGCAGCATTTACAGCAACGTTATCAAAATCAAGATTTATACTTTACCCAATCGAGTCCGACTTTTTTTGAAGTTACCCACGTTGAGGCTACCAAGGGAAGCGCCACCCAATTTTTGGCCGAAGATATCCTAGGATTACAACCGCAAAACGTCATGGCGATCGGTGATAATTTTAATGATGTTTCTATGCTCACCTATGCGGGTGTCGGTGTCGCCATGGGTAATGCTCCCCAAGCTGTTAAGGATCAAGCCGATTGGGTTGCCCCCAGTGTAGACTTAAATGGGGTAGCCGCGGCCTTGGCAAAGTTTGTTTTGATTTGAGGAATGGGGGAATGGGGAAGTGGGGAAATGGGGGAATGGGAAATTTCAACTAAAACCCCAACACCCTAAAACCCCGAAACCAAAAAACCAACAGCCTTTTTACCGAGAAAATTATGACCATTAATACGCAAACTGTTACGATTTCTAACAAAGATATTGACATAGATGCCTATTTAGCCATTCCCGATCGAGTGGGAATTTATCCAGCAATTATCGTGATTCAGGAAATATTCGGCGTAAACGACCATATTCGCCATATCACCCGCAGAATCGCCCAAGAAGGCTATATAGCGATCGCTCCTGCCATTTATCAGCGATTTGCTCCCGGTTTTGAAACGGGGTACAGTATGGCAGATATCGAAATCGGTCGTCAGTACAAAGAACAAACCAAAGCAGCCGAATTAATCAGCGATATCCAGGCCACCATCGATTATCTTTATAGTTTGCCACAGGTGCAAAAAACCGGTGTCGGCACGATCGGTTTTTGTTTTGGTGGTCATGTGGTTTATCTTGTCTCCACTCTAGAGGATATCAAAGTTAGTGCCTCTTTTTACGGTGCGGGAATCACCACGGGAACCCCAGGCGGTGGCCAAGCGACAGTGAAAGTGACTCCCCAAATCGAGGGGACAATCTACGCATTTTTCGGGATGTTAGATGCGAGTATTCCTCAAAAGCAAGTGGATGAGATAGAAAACGCATTAATCCGTTATCAAATCCCCCATCGAGTTTTCCGCTATGAAAATGCCGACCATGGCTTTTTCTGCGACCAAAGAGCTAGTTATAATGCTAAGGCGGCCAAATCTGCCTGGGATCATGTGCTAGAGTTATTTAGCCTTCTTAAATCTTAATGGTCTGACCCCTCAAGCTTCAGCTTACACTGGAAGCAGATCGAAATCACACTTGTAACCATTCTTTTTATCATGACACCGAACCCTGCCTTTTCCATGGACGATTTTGCCAAAGCTCTTGATCAATACGATTATCAATTTGAAAAAGGGCAGATCGTGCGCGGGAGAGTCGATCAACACACCTCCGATGGAGCATTCATCGATATTGGCGGCAAATCCTCCGCTTTTATTCCTTTAAGGGAAATTTCCCTGGAAAATGTTACTTCCATTGCCGAAGCTTTACCCATAGGTGCAGAATTCGATTTTCTGATTACCCGTGGACAGGACGCGGAAGGACAAGTTACCCTGTCTCTGCGGCAATTATTACTACAAAAAGCCTGGGAAAATGTCAGGGAAATCTCTGAAAGTGGCAAGTCAGTACAGATGCGCGTCACGGGGGTGAATAAGGGGGGAGTAACGGGGGAAGTGGAGGGATTAAAAGGATTTATCCCTCGCTCCCATTTAATCGAAAAAAATGATTTAGATTCCCTGATCGGACAACTTTTAACCGCAACTTTTATTCAAATCGATCAAGAAAATAATAAGTTAGTTTTATCTCAGCGAGAAATTGCTCGCGCTAACGCTATCAGTCAATTAGCTGTGGGTAAATTATTAAGTGGCACCGTGGTTAAATTACAACCCTACGGTGTCTTTGTCGATTGCGGTGGAGTGACGGGATTACTCCATGCTAAACAGGTGACAGGAGCCTCTTTTAATTCTCCCATGACTTTCTTTAAAGTTGGTCAAGCAATTAAAGTGGTAGTCGCGGAAATTGACGAATATAAAAATCGCATTTCCCTATCTACAAAAATCCTGGAAGCGCACCCCGGCGAAATTCTCGAAAACTTTGCAGAAGTCATGGAAACAGCAGCAGAAAGATTACAACAAGCTCAGGAAAAAACCCCAGCAACTTAGTGTAGGGTGGGTTAGGCGACAATAATTTAGATATTTTACCACCTATTTAGTATTCGCCGTAACCCACCATCAGTTATCAGTTATCAGTTATCAGTTATCAGATGTGAGTTTTAAGTGGACAGTCTTAAGTAGGAAATTGCCGTTTTCTTTTCGCTGATTGCTGTTTTTTACTTTTTCCTTGATCAAGATGTTTCAAGAAAAGATGTTTCAAGATCGGATAGCAATTTTAGGGACTATGCACGGAAAAGAGCGGGTAATTGCACCGATTTTAGAGGAAAAAATAGGTCTTAAGGTGATTGTACCCGATAATTTTAATACCGATCGCTTTGGCACTTTTACCCGGGATATTAAGCGCATCGGGACACAAATTGAAACCGCTCGCAGCAAGGCACAAGAAGCGATCGAGCTTTCGGGATACGATATCGGAATTGCTAGTGAGGGTAGTTTTTATCCCTATCCCAATTTGCCGCTAGTTTCCTGTAATCGTGAATTGATTTTATTGCTCGATCGAGTCCATAATCTAGAAATAATTGGTCAAGCAATAGTCACGGAAACTAATCACGCTCACCAAACTGTAACTAATCTAGCAGCTGCTTTAGAATTTGCCGAAAAAATCGGGTTTCCTAGTCATGGTTTAGTGGTGATGTTTGATAAAAATTCTCTCGACTCTGAGCAGATTTTTAAGGGAATTACTGACCAGAAAAATTTAGTTAAAATTGTTGAAGATATTCTTGACAAAAACGGCAAAGTACACCTAGAAACCGATATGCGTGCTATGCACAATCCCACGCGGATGAAAGCAATTGTTGCCGCGACAGCAAATCTTGTTCAAAAACTTAATCAATTATGTCCTAATTGTGGTTGTCCGGGGTTTGATATTATCGAAAGAAAAGCGGGTTTACCCTGTGGTTTATGTCACTTTCCCACCTCTTTAATTAAACTGGAACTATACGGTTGTCAAAGGTGTGATTATCGAGAGGAAAAACTCTTTCCCAACGGTCAAAAAAACGCCGATCCGATGTATTGTGAATATTGTAATCCCTAAAGATAGCTTTTCTATGGAAAGAATTTTAGAACCAGAAGTAATGGATGATCGGGAAGAAGCGCTCGAATATGATGTCATGGACTTCACTGAAGTTAATACTAATTTCGCCAAAGAAGCCGTACAATTAGCCAGTATTAATGCTAGAGTGTTAGATGTAGGAACTGGTACTGCACGCATTCCGATTATACTCAGTCAACTACGTCCCCAATGGCAAATTATCGCTATTGATCTGGCCGATTCTATGTTAGAAATTGGTCAAAAAAATATCCTTAATGCTAACTGTCAAGAACAGATCAAATTGGAGAAAGTTGATGGAAAAAATCTTCCCTACCAATCCGAGCAATTTGATTTAGTTATTTCTAATAGTTTAATCCATCATCTCGAAAATCCTTTGCCTTTTTTACAGGAAATTAAGCGAGTTTTAAAACCGAATGGCGGCATTTTTTTAAGAGATTTATTCCGTCCCGATTCCGAGGAAATAATTAAGGGGATGGTGAGAGAAATCGATCCTAATTTTTCTCCCCGACAAGCGCAACTATTTCAAGACTCGCTGCGAGCGGCTTTTACCCTAGCAGAAATCGCCGATTTAATCCAGCAGTCAGGCTTAGAAAATGTTAAAATTTATCAGTCTTCCGAACGTCATTGGACAGCTATAAAAACCAGTAAACACTAATCACTAAATCAGGGAAAATTAAGTTATGAAAGTTGGATTTTTGGGAACGGGATTAATGGGAACGCCAATGGTAGAAAGATTATTAAATCAGAGAATTCCTGTTATTGCCTATAATCGCACCTTAGAAAAATTGACAGCTTTACAGCAGTTGGGAGCCAAAACAGTTAGCTGTCCCGAACAAGTGATTCAAGAGGCAGATTGTCTGATTTTAATGTTAACTAATGCCGCCGCTATCCAAGAGGTTTTAGGATTAAATTCCGAGCAATCTAACTTCAATAATCGTACTATTATTCAGATGGGAACCATTGCCCCTTCTGAAAGTAAACAACTGCGAGATAAAATTGTGGCTAAAGGGGGAGAATATCTAGAAGCACCCGTGTTAGGAAGTATTCCCGAAGCTAAAAAGGGGACTCTCTTAGTTATGGTGGGAGCAACGGAGAAACAGTTCCATCAATGGTCAAATTTATTAGCAAATTTTGGCCAAGAACCGATGTTAATCGGGGAAGTGGGAACCGCTGCGGCGTTAAAATTAGCTTTAAATCAATTAATTGCCTCTCTAACCAGTGCTTTTGGTTTAAGTTTAGCTTTTTTATCCCAGCAAGGAGTAGATCTAGAAAAGTTCATGACTATCCTGCGTCAAAGTGCCTTATATGCGCCTACTTTTGACAAAAAATTAACCAGAATGTTAGAGAAAAATTATGCTAACCCTAACTTTCCCACTAAACATTTACTCAAAGATGTTAATCTCTTTTTAGAGGAATCGGAGAAGTTAGATTTAACCACTTTTCCCCTAACAGGAGTACAGAGCCTTCTGGAAAAAGCTTTAGAAATGGGATTAGCAGAGGACGATTATTCAGCTTTATACGAAGCGCTGAAAAAAGAATTAAGTAGGTAGGCGTTAAAAATTATCAGACACCCCCCTTATCAAGCGTAGGGTTGATTCATGAATCAACCCTACCTTATCAAGGGGGGGCAGGGGGGATCGAACCTAAAATCCATTTTTAATTTAATTATAACCAGCTACTTATAAACCGCTTGGCAACATCAAAAAGACTCTCTTTGGTTTGTGTAGTCGGACAACTGATAGAAGAAAAACCGATAAAAGGCTTTAAATTTTCCTTAAGCTTTGTTGAGGTGGCCAAAAGAGGGGGTTAGAGTAAAAAGTGATGGAATTTTGGGCATATTCTCCTATGACGCTGACTGAATTTGGATTATTAGCGGGTTTACTTGTCCCCGGTATCCTGCTCTCGATTTTGGTGATGGTGAGTTTTGCCAAAGGGGGTTAAAAAGTGATAGGGACACCGATGAAAGTGTCTCTATCGAGATTAATCTATTTTGGGTTTTTTGCCCAATTTAATTGATTCTGTAGCTAACAAAATTGATTCTAAATGATGGCGCTTCTCCACTTGACCGAGGAAATAACCTGTCATCATCGCTGAAGCGAGAAGATTAGCCAAATTCTCGCGGTCGGTGGTAATTTGTACCGCAAAATCCTCTGAGGGTAACATTCCCACCAATCCCTTGACGTTTTGCGAGATAATATCTTTAATTTCGCTACTGACCGATTGGGCTATTCTCTCAAGGGTTTCAGGATGCTGCTGCTGGAGATACTGCATCAGACAGTTATCATTTTGTTCTTCGGTTTCCCAGGGAAAAAAATCAGGATTAAAAGTCATCAGAACTCCCACGCTGTAGTGGTTATTGGATTTAGGTTAACAAATCGCTCTTCTTGATTGCCCGAAGTCCCCCCTATCTTCTTCAAGTTTAGCTCAGTGATCAGAAATATTTACCCATAATACACCCTCTCTCTCCTTATTCCTGATCGGTAGATTCCAGAATACCCTGTTCCCTAAGATTGTCAACCTCGAAATATTGATGAAATTTATCGGTTACTTCTAACCAGTACGATCTACCTTCATTTTGCTTGCGTTTTCTCACAAATCCTCGTTCTACCAAGTCCTGAACCTGTTGATAGGCCGTACTGCCGCGTAAATTGATTAAATCCGCTTGCAAAATCGGTCCCTTGAGCGCGATCGCTGCTAAAGTGCGGAGAGTTCCTGTACCTAATTCGGCCGGGATCAGGTCTTCGATCAAATTCTGATAAGCTGACCGCAATTGTAAACTATAACCGAGGGGGGTTTCCACCACTTCCAAGGCACTATCCCGGTGAGCATAATCGGACATTAACTCGATCATGGCATCTTCTACCGTCAAGCGATCGCTGTTGGTCAACGTCACCATCTCGGTTAAGGGGACAGGCTGCCCTTTTAGGTAAAGTATCGCTTCTAGACGGGTAGCTAGTCTGATCTCCTGGTGTGCTTCCGCGCTCAATCTCGACTACCTAAGTTTAGACAATGATTTAATATTCTACTAGAAGACGAACGAGAAAATTATGGAAACTTTTTGGAGTCAGGTTTTAGACTTTTGTTATCAGGCTACCGAGCAGGTGGGCGATCGCCTAGTAGCTGATTTTGGCAAATTACAGGCCACCAATAAAGCAGACGGGACTTTAGTGACGGCTGCCGACCGTTGGTCCGATGGCGAATTGCGATCATTAATTGCCCGCACTTTCCAGGATCATGGAGTCTTAACCGAGGAAACTACCCATATTTTCCCGGATCAAGAATGGTCTTGGGTAGTGGATCCAATCGACGGCACGACTAATTTTACTCGCGGTATTCCCATCTGGGGCATTTCCCTAGGACTTCTCTACCGGGGGACTCCCGTGTTCGGATTTGTTTATCTCCCCTGCCTGAAACAGTCCTATTATGGTTATTGGTACGGTGAGACGGGTTTAACCGGTCCAGAGGGGGCCTACCGGGATGGTCAACCGATTCACACCAGCGACGATTTTCCCAGCAAAAATCATCTGTTTAATCTCTGCGCTCGTAGTACAGGTGTATTTAAAAACCCCTTTCCCTGCAAAGTGCGGATGATAGGAGTGGCTAGTTATAATCTGCTTTTGGTTGCCGATGGCACTGTCTTGGGAGGAGTGGAAGCAACCCCGAAAGTCTGGGATATTGCTGCGGTTTGGGCAATTCTACAGGCCGCTGGCGGAGTATTTATCTCTTTAGGAGAAAAGATTTTTCCCTTGCAGGTGGGGGAAAATTATAGTGATCGATCCTATCCCTGTTTAGCCGTAGCTCGATCGAATTTAGCGCCAGTTTTCTTGCCTTTAGTCGGTTTTCTCAAGGATGTTGCTTGAATGGAGAATTGCTCAGGTTAGAATAGCTGCATTTATTGGTTTTATCTCTATTTAGGGCTGGCTGAATAAATCTAAAAACCTTGTTGGATAATATCTTTAAGCTTGTTTGAAATCAAAAACTGCCAGCCCTTGGATTGATCAGGGGGGAAATTTAGGCACTTTTTGCCTGAAAATTAGGTAATTGACCCCCTGAAAATCGGTAAAACCCTACACTCCACACCCTACACCCCACACCCTGCCCCCACGAATTTATTTCATGAGTTTTGATACTTCCTCTCTCAGCGAACGCAACGATAAAGCCGAAGTCTATCAGCCGGTAATTATTCGCCTCGAAAATGTGTCTAAAATCTACGGCAGTGGCGAAACCATAGTTAAAGCCCTCAATAACATCAATTTAAGCCTAAAAAAAGGGGAATATTGCGCTATTATGGGGGCTTCAGGTTCGGGAAAATCCACGGTCATGAATATTATCGGCTGTCTTGATCGTCCCACCTTGGGGTCCTATTATCTAGAAAATCTCGACGTTTCCACGCTGCCGGATGGGGATTTAGCCCAGATTCGCAATCGTAAAATCGGCTTTGTTTTCCAGCAATTCCATCTTTTACCCCAGATGAGTGCGCTGGAAAATGTCATGTTACCGATGATTTATGGTGGGGTTCCTCCCCAAGAAAGAAAGGAAAGAGCGATCGCTGCTTTAACGAGGGTAAAATTGGATAATCGACTGCACAATAAACCCAATCAATTATCGGGGGGACAACAGCAGCGCGTTGCTATTGCTAGGGCAATTGTCAATCAACCCATATTATTACTTGCTGATGAACCGACGGGGGCGCTAGACTCGAAAACTACCCAAGAGGTGATGGCTATTTTCTCGGAATTGAATAACAGTGGCATTACTATCGTCATGGTAACTCACGAGGCCGATGTGGCGCGTAATTCCGGACGCATTATCTGGTTTAAAGATGGTGAAGTGGTTTATCCTAATCTCGCACCGACGGATTTACACGAGGTGATTGGGTAGGGTAGGGATTTTTCAGTTATCAGTGAAAAGAAAAGGCTCTCCCAGCTTTGGTGGGTAAAATGTATTCTAAGATACATTTCTCCTAGCGAGGGGGTGGAACGAACCACAAAGACACAAAGGACACAAAGATCGATCGATCCTAAGTAGTCGTGCAAAATTAATTTCCTAGTGAAGAAAGGCAAAAGGCAAGAGGCAAGAGGCAAGAGGTGGTTAGATGTGTGTAATTAATTTTGCTTAGGTACTTATGTCAATTAAACTTATCACACAGAACCTAGAAGAGCCAAGAAAACGGCAACTTCCTAATTAGATATCTGTTAGGGATTGGGAAGAAAACCAAAAAGTTTGGCTGCCCCTCCTAAAATGGCAACAACCAAAGCGATTAGAATCCCTCGATTGGTAAATTCCTGATTAGCGACTCTTGCAGTTAATCCTTTAATTTCTGTGGTTAGTCGCTCATCTAGGGCTTTAATCTCCCCTTTTAACTCCGATTGTCCTATCTCTAGCTTGTTAACATCCCTTTGTAGAGAGTCTATTTTCCCCTCAATCCTTGTTAGAACAGCTTCTAGGGAATAAGTCACGGTTTCGTTAGACATGAGCTAAACTCCTATATTTTGCTATGTTATAATCGCCTTATTTAGGGTTTGCCAGCGAGCAGAGAAAATCTGATACTGACGGTGATTATTGCCCCGATACCGGCACTAATTCCCCCAACAATTAGAGGTAAAATTAACCCCCGAAATCCCTGTAAGTCAGAAACAGACTTAACTAAAACAGATTGTTCATTTTCTACTTTTTCTAATCTTTTATCGATGCCCTCAATCTTAAAGCCTAAGGCTTTAATTTCCCCTTTTAACTCCGATTGTCCTATTTCTACTTTGGTTAATCGTTCATCAATTTTGTCGAATTTTTGATTAACATCTCTTTGTAGAGAGTCTATTTTCCCCTCAATCCTTGTCAGAACAGCTTCTAGGGAATAAGTCACGGTTTCGTTAGACATGAGCTAAACTCCTATATTTTGCTATGTTGCAATCGCCTTATTTATGGGTTGCCACTGAGTAGAGAAAATCTGATGCTGACGGTGATTATTGCCCCGATACCGGCACTAATTCCCCCAACAATCAGAGGTAAAATTAACCCCCGAAATCCCTGTAAGTCAGAAATAGACTTAACTAAAACAGATTGTTCATTTTCTACTTTTTCTAATCTTTTATCGATGCCCTCAACCTTAAAGCCTAAGGCTTTAATCTCCCCTTTTAACTCTGATTGTCCTATTTCTAGCTTGTTAACATCCCTTTGTAGAGAGTCTATTTTTCCCTCAATCCTTGTTAGAACAGCTTCTAGGGAATAAGTCACGGTTTCGTTAGACATGAGCTAAACTCCTATATTTTGCCATGTTGCGGTCTCGCGTAGCGAGCGCGTTGCGACCGCCTAATCTTCTTTGGGCGCGATTGCTCCAGTGGGGACTAATTCTAATAATTCTCCAGGCTGTACTCAGTAGCGATCGCATTAAAATAATCACACAATCAATTAAAAGTATAATAATACTAAATCCATTGAGTACAGGCTAGTTATGAGGAGAGGCAAAAGGCAAAAGGGAGAATAAATAATCATTCTTTAATAACCGGATTTAATATTAGTAAAAATTATCAATTGAATGTTAAGAAGTGCGGAAAGTGGGATTTAATACTGCTCACTTAAAACTCAAATCTGATAACTGGTAACTGGTAACTGATAACTGATAAATCCTTAGATTTCGGGGGCTTTTAGGGAATAAAGGGAGAAACTGGGGGTTTTTGCCTTTGCCTGTTGCACTAAACTGGGGACAGAATTACGCGCTAGGGCGGTTAATTTATTGGTAGTAGCATCGTAAATCGTCGTAGCCACTTTGGGATAGAGTCCAATACCGATAATTGGCACTAATAGAGAAGCGATGATAAAGACTTCCCGGGGTTCCGCGTCCACTAGGGCATGGTGTTCTTCTAATTCCTTATTTTCCGGCCCGTAGAGAATTTCTCGCAACATGGACAAGAGATAAATCGGGGTGAGAATGACACCGATAGCTGCTAAAAAGACGATAATAACGCGGAAAGTGGGACTATAGGCATCACTGGTGGCAAAACCGATAAATACCATTAATTCCGCCACAAAACCGCTCATCCCGGGCAAAGCGAGGGAAGCGAGGGAACAGGTGGTCCACATGGCAAAAACTTTCTTCATTTTCTTGCCGACACCGCCCATCTCGTCTAACATCAGGGTATGGGTGCGATCGTAGGTACAACCGACCATAAAGAATAAACTCGCCCCAATCAGTCCGTGGGAAATCATCTGTAACATCGCCCCACTTGTGCCAATATCGGTAAAGGAAGCCATACCAATCAGGACAAATCCCATGTGAGAGATGGAAGAATAGGCAATTTTGCGCTTAAGATTGCGTTGGGCAAAGGAGGTTAAGGCGGCGTAGATAATATTAACTACCCCTAAAATCACCAAAACGGGGGCGAAAACGGCGTGAGCATCGGGTAACATCCCCATATTCATCCGTAAGAGCGCATAACCACCCATTTTAAGCAAAATTCCCGCTAGTAACATATGGGCGGGGGCAGTGGCTTCGCCGTGGGCATCCGGTAGCCAAGTATGGAGGGGGAAAATCGGCAGTTTTACCCCGTAGGCAATCAGGAAACCGGCGTAGAGGAATAATTGCAGTTTCAGGGGGAAGTCTTTACCAGCAATAGTCACCATGTCAAAGGAGACGGTATCGCCATAAAAAGCCATCGTCAGCGCCGCTACAAGGATGAATAGGGAGCCTCCGGCGGTGTAAAGGATAAATTTGGTGGCCGCGTAGAGACGGCGTTTACCGCCCCAAATAGAGAGGATCAGATAGACGGGGACCAATTCTAATTCCCAGACGAGGAAGAACAGTAACAGATCCTGCACGGCAAACACCGCAATCTGTCCCCCGTACATCAACAGCATCAGGAAGTAGAACAGTTTCGGTTTAAAAGTGACCGGCCAAGCCGCTAAGATAGCCAGAGTGGTGATAAATCCCGTTAAGATAATCAGAGGCATGGAGAGGCCATCGGCTCCTAAGGACCATCTTAGGTCAATTTCGGGCAACCATTGGTAACTTTCCACTAATTGCAGATTGGGATTAGCGAAATCGTAACTGCTATAGAAAGCGTAGATAATTAGGGCAAAGTCGATTAATCCCACCGTCAGAGCAAACCATCTCACGGTTTTACCGTCTTTATCGGGAATTATGGGAACCAATAAAGCGGCGACGATGGGAAAAAGGATGATGGCAGTTAACCAAGGAAAGTTCGTTAGATTCATCGGCTGTTTTAATATTTATTTAATCGTCAGAATCGAGAAATTAAGCTAGGGCTTTTAACGGTTTTACCTAGCAAAACCGCCTTTTTTCTCTTGTTCTCGCGGTTACATTTGACTGTACCTAAATCAATCTAGCAATTATTTTCCTATCCTTGTCTGTTAATATTGTTAAGTTTCAAGAGACTGCTGGCCTAATTAGGGTTTGAGAGTTCAAAAATGGGAAAAATAGCGATGAGGTTGCAGAAAATCTCTAAATTAAGTGGGTAGGTGTTAAAAATTGTCGGCTCCCCCCCATACTAATGGTAGGGTTGATTCATGAATCAACCCTACGATGAATCAACCCTACGATGAATCAACCCTACGATGAATCAACCCTACGATGAATCAACCCTACGATGAATCAACCCTACGATGAATCAACCCTACGATGAAT
>NZ_JADBTB010000104.1:0-38921 GCF_020246405.1 Microcystis sp. M083S1 | reverse complement strand
TAAAGCCATCGGAATTGACTTAGGAATTAGTAGCCTAGTAATTACCAGCAATGGCGATAAAGTATCTAATCCAAAGCATTTTAAAAAGCATTATCGGAGACTGCGAAGAGCATCGAAAAATCTTTCTAGAAAACAGAAAGGCTCAAAGAATCGAGAAAAGGCAAAAATCAAAGTAGCCAAGATTCACGCTCAAATTACAGATAACAGAAAAGACCATTTACACGAGCTAACCACTCAATTAGTTCGTGAAAACCAAACGAGTGTGGTTGAGAATTTAGCCGTCAAGAATATGGTCAAAAACCCGAAATTATCTCAGGCAATATCTGATGTAAGCTGGGGAGAAATCATTCGACAATTAGCCTATAAATGCCGTTGGTACGGCAGAAATTACATCGAAATAGATAGATGGTTTCCCAGTTCTAAACGGTGCAGTAATTGTGGGTATATTGTGAAAGAGCTGCCGTTAAATGTTCGAGAGTGGGACTGTCCGAACTGTGGGACACACCATGACCGAGATATTAACGCCAGTAAAAATATTTTGGCCGCAGGGCTTGCGGTGTCAGTCTGTAGAGCGACTATAAGACCAGAACAGAGTAAATCTGTTAAGGCAGGTGCGGAACCCCGCAAGGGAAAGAAGCAGAAACCTAAATCGTGAGGTTTGGGAATCGCCGTCCGTTTTACGGCGGCGAGGATGTCAAGCTATGCAGGTTGCCAACAATCCTCACGAGTCAGACGAATTTGGGCGATGGCAAAAATAGTCGGGATAATCCGGCCGTAATCAGTGGCGATCGCCTTCCAACCGAGATCAGCAATAAACCAACCCCATAGAGCCGGTCCGACTAAACTTAACACGGTTCTGACCGCTCCGTAGCGGGCCGCCGCCCGAGTCATGCCCTGTTTAGCCGTTTGTAGGGCGATTTGATTAGCAATTGCGCCACCCTGGACTAGGGCAGTTTTTGCCCCTTGATAGCGGGCAAAATGGAGAGCGAACTGCCAGGCGATATGTTTGAGCAGAATCGGTTTCAGGATAGAATTAACGGCGATGACGCTACTGCCTTTGAGGACTATATCGAGGGGATTATGTTGTAGGTGAACGGGTAAGGGTTGGAGAGTGTGGGAATCCGCGAGCGCCTTTTGAATTTGAATCGAGAGGGATTTTTGTTCCGATGGGGGGAGACGTTTCCAAGCTTTGTTAACCAGATGAAGATAGATTTCCGCTTCAATTTCCGTTGTCGGCATTTTTTGGGAGTAGGGAACCTTGAGGAAATGACAGACACGGACGAGAATTTGACGATAACTAACTTTTTCGGTTTGACCTTTTAATACTGTCACACCATCGGCAGCCAAATAACGAAAACGATCCTCGACGCTATCTAACCAACTATCCCAATCTTGACTTTGAACGGCGATTGCGTCCGGCGCTCGTAGATAATCGAGAGGGTTAAAACGACGGCAAAAGAGGATGTTAGTGATTTGCTGTAGTTCCTCCTCGGTGGCTAACTCCAAAGCTGTGCGTAGTTCGTCCAATGTGGTTTGTCCTCCTCAGCCCCAATAATCAACTTAGTTTCGCTAGTGCTGATTACTACTAATATTAACTCAAGGGTTCACAGGATTAGGAAGGCTAGTGACAAATTTTTCGATTAATGTTGGGATCATTGGTGCGGGTTTAGCCGGGTTAACCTGCGCTCGTCAGTTGTGCGATCGAGGTTATACTGTTAAGCTATTTGATAAGTCTAGAGGCATTGGTGGTCGTTTAGCCACGCGACGGGTTAATCGAGCCAATCAAGAGATGGCTGTGGATCATGGCTTGCCTTTTTTGACTATTCAGGGCGAAAAAACGGCGGCTTTAATTGATAATCTCCTGAGAGAGAATATAGTTACTTCTTGGTTTGATTCTAGCTATGTTGCTCCTTCTGGCATCAATAGCGTGGCGAAATTTTTAGCTCAAGGTTTAGAAATTGAACGAGATTTTCTGGTTACTCGTCTGGAAAATCGTCAAGGAAAATGGGTTTTAAATAATAACGGTCAAATTCGGGGGGAGTTTTCGGCGATTGTCCTGGCTATTCCCGCCCCGCAAGCAGCGTTATTGTTAGAAAACTCTCATATAACTACTATGCCAGAATTGCGATCGATCGTTTACGATCCCTGTTTAACGGTAATGGCAGCTTATGGCGATTCTTTACCCGCAGTTGCTCCCTCCACCGATATCGCTTGGTTAGGACTTGATAGCAGTAAACGGCAATCATCCCCTGATTATGTCTTTGTTGTGCATAGTAGTGGAGATTTTGCGGTTAAATATCTCGATAGCGAGGATTTAGAAGCAGTTAAGCTAGATTTGCTCTCTCGTGCTTCTTTGCCTCTCCCCGATTGGTCACAGATTCACCGTTGGCGTTATGCTTTAGTCCGTCAGGGTTTAGCTGTACCCTGTTTAAGTGTTAATAGTCCTTTACCTCTAGTTGCCTGTGGTGATTGGTGTCAAGGAGGAGATTTATCGAGAAATTCTTCCCTAGAAACGGCCTTAACTTCTGGGATAGCGGCGGCTAATCAAGTTCAGCAGCTACTCTCTTAAGAATCTAGAGACAGGTTTAAATTCTTAGGTTAAGCATAAGTTAACAAAAGTTTAAATATATAATAATGTAGATATCCTATACTGGGGGGTCGGTAACAATGGAAAAATTCAATTCTAAAGATAACTTTCTCTACCCTAAAACCAGCTACAGGGGTTTATTCACGCCACAAAATTTAGTTTTTAACGCTAACTTGCAGGAATTCGCCCTGAGAGTCTCTTTTATCGCTGGTTTACACACTGGGGGAAAACTTACCTCCACGGAAGCTTACGAGAAAATTAACCAGCTTTGGCAAGAGTTGAATACCAGTCAAAAATTCCTACTAGCTAATCATTTTGAGGATCACGGAGATTGAGAGATGGGGGTTTTTCAGTGATCAGTAAACAGTAATTAGTATCTAAAGTGCCACAGTAACAAAAGTGGGTCAAGTAGTTCTTAGTTATGTCAGAGCTTTCTGACCATAGCTGGCTTTCATCTTCTAGATAAAAATGTTACCAAAAGACAAAAACGGGTAATTCTCCCGCTACAATGTAATATTGAGTTGTCAAGAGAACAGTAAAAGAACTGCCAATTGCATCTAGATGCCCCAATATACTACTAAACAAGCAACGGAAAACCCTGTTGTGTCCGACCAGTCGGCCAAGAATCCCTTTTCACTATTTGGTCAATTTTGGGAAAGCCTAAAAATTGTGGCTCAACCCTATTGGTATCCAACGGAGTTAAATGGACGTGCCTTTGGAGATGTGATCATTTCTTGGGGAATGTCAGCTTTGATTCTTTTAAGTATCTTGGCAACGGTGGGGGTAGAAGCTTTTAGTAGCTACTGGAATCGTTATGTACTCGATATTATTATTGAAGATAGAGATCTTTCTAAATATCTAAATACGCTGTGGTTATCCAGTTTGTTGATTATAGGAACAACGGGGTTATTTGCTTTTTCTCAATTTATTCGTCGCAAAGTAGCCTTAGATTGGTATAAGTGGTTAACGAAACAAACCGTCAAAAAATATCTCAATTATCGCGCTTATTATAACATTGATTTTACCTCGAACTTAAAAAATCCCGATCAAAGATTATCTCAAGAAATTGAACCAATTACGACCATGACCCTAAGGTTGTTAATCACCTTCGTGGAAAAAGGGTTACAAATGATTACTTTTGCGATTATTCTTTGGACAATTTCTCGGCAAATTGCGGTTTATCTAATAATTTATACGCTCGCAGGAAATTTAATAGCAATTTATCTAACTCAAGAATTAAACAAAATTAATCAATCGGAGCTTAATAATAAAGCTGATTATAATTATGCTTTAACCCATGTGCGTAACCATGCGGAATCCATTGCTTTTTTTCAGGGAGAAGAGCAGGAAGAAAAAATCATTGAAGGCCGTTTTGAACGGGTTATTCAAAGCTCGGAAAAACTGATCAATTGGGAACGGTTTAATAATCTTTTTAATCGGGGTTATCAGTCAGCGATTAGTGTATTTTCAATGTTTATTTTGACCCCCATGTTTATTAAAAACGAAATCGATTATGGGGAAATTAGTCAAGCGAGTTTATGCTGTTTCCTTTTTTCTAATGCCTTGGGACAATTAATTACTGAATGGGGAACATCGGGTAAAGTTTCAAGTTATATTGAACGGTTAGCTACCTTAACAGATGCCTTAAAAGTTGCCAGTGAAGAGCCGAAAAACTTAAGTCGTATTATCACCCTGGAAGATAATCGTCTAGCTTTTGAAAATTTTACCCTACAAACTCCCGATTATGAAAAGGTAATTGTGGAGAATTTATCGGTTTCTGTTCCTTTGGGAGAAAACCTACTGATTATTGGCCCCAGTGGTCGAGGAAAAAGTTCCTTGTTACGAGCAATCGCCGGTTTATGGAAAGCAGGTAGCGGCCGTTTAGTGCGTCCTCCTTTAGCTAAAATGTTATTTTTACCCCAACGTCCTTATATTATCCTTGGCAGTTTACGCCAGCAATTACTTTATCCCCATACCAATGAGCAGGTGAGCGATGAAGAATTAGAAAATATCTTAAAAAAAGTCAACCTGCAACATTTATTAACTGACAAAAATACCTTAGATAAACAAGTCAACTGGGAACAGATTTTATCCCTCGGAGAACAGCAAAGATTAGCTTTTGCTCGACTATTAATCACTAAACCTACCTTTACTATCTTAGATGAAGCAACCAGCGCTTTAGATTTGGCCAATGAAGCCAGCTTATATCAGCAATTACAGGCAAGTGAAACCACTTTTATTAGTGTTGGTCATCGGGAAAGTTTATTTAATTATCATCGATGGGTCTTAGAGTTAACAGAAAATTCCCATTGGCAGCTGTCAACTGTAGAAGATTATCAGCGCAAAAAAGTTAATGACCTGGTCATGACATCAAAAAAATCAGAAAATTTCTCGGCGGTAAAAATAGAGCCTTTGTCTGAGGTTAAAACTGAGCATGATGCGGAAATTGCCGGAGTTTCTGAAATAGCCGAAGGTTTGTCCCATCAACAAATGCAGTCTCTAACTGATTATTCTTTAAGTAACGTTCGGAGTCGTGCCAGTTTAGGTAAAATTATTACTGCCAAAGATGGTTTTAATTATCGTTACGATAAAGACCCAAAAACCTTAAAATGGGTGAGAATATAGCTAATGGGGTGACAAACAGATTGAAATTGAGACAGAGTATTCAGACTTTCCCCTCTCAGGAGAACTAGAGAATCAGGTTTTTGCTGGGTAAGTTGATTAACACTGATAACTGATAACTGGTATAGGAATTTTATCAAATGAAAGCACTGGAAAAACTGGTGACGGAACGATTATATTTAGTCCCCTTAAAGCTTGAACTTCTGAAAGCGGCAATTATAGGTATCGATGAATTAGCAACAATTTTGGGGGTAAAAGTTGCAGCTGACTGGGCCGAACAAGAGTTGATTCAAGCTTTCCCTGATATTGCCAATATTTTGCTGCAATTCCCCTTACAAAATGAGTGGGGGTGGGGGAGTTTAATTATTCATCAAACAGAAAATACCCTTATTGGTCATGTGATGATCAAAATTATTCCTGATGCCACAGGTTTACCCACAGATGCTGTAGAAATTGGCTATCAAGTAGCGCCGTTATATCGACGACAAGGCTACGCATCTGAGGCGACAAAAGCAATGATGGACTGGACACTTTCTCAACCTGGTATGCAAACAGTGACCGCTGGCTGCGCTCCCGATAATATAGCTTCAAAGCGAGTTTTAGAAAAAATAGGCATGAATCTGATAGAAGCACGAGAGAAAGTCTTGGTCTGGAAATTAAGTAGGGTTTGCTGAAAAAGTTTGTTGGTGGGGTTAGGAGTCAGTTATCAGTTATCAGTTCACTGAGAAAACTCCCCACTTCCCCACTTCCCACACCCTACACCCCACACTCTACACCCCACACCCCACACCCTCTTTCAAGTCAGGAGTCGGGGGGGAAATCTGGAGTCAGAGCCTCGTCGATGCGATAAAATACTCTGGCTCTGTCTTTGCCAGTTTATGAGTTAACTAGGATTTCAGCGATTGCCTGGGAGATAGGAAAATAAGGAGGATAAAGTTCTAGCCAGAAAAACTCGCCAACGGGATTAATTTCTAAAAAGATATAACGTTCATCTGGTGTGACAATCATATCAATTGCACCATAATTAAGACCGAAATATTTCACTAATTCTAGTAGTTGTTTTTCAATAGTTTTCGGTAAATCGTAGGGTTGCCATTGTTGATGGAGCGCTCTTCCCTCTTTTCGCCAATCGTAGATAGCACCGTCTAATTGTTGGGAATTAATCGCCGCCGTAAATATTTGTTCACCGACGATAGTGATGCGTAATTCCAAAGCTTTAGGAATGTTTTCCTGAAAAGTCATTGGACAAAATTGCAAACCTTCCAAATTATCTAGGTCTTCCTTTGTAACAGGACTGGTAAAAACAACCATTTCCTCTTGCTTGTCTCCATAAATAGCAAATTGAGAAAGCATTTTAGTCACAATTCCTGTCGCTTCAAACTCCTGAGCAAATTGCTTGACAGCTTCAGGATTATTAGAAGTTAAAGTCCCCGGAATTAATAAACCTAATTGTTGCGCTACTTGTAACTGCAATTGTTTATGATTGGCATGATCTACCTTAGCAATTGGATCAAGATGAAAGCCAGATAAACTAGCAATCATTCCTCGAATACTTAACCGACATTCCTTAAGAGAAGCTTCGCGAAATTGACTATCCATCCCATCGGGTAATTTTAGTCCGTATCTCATGCGTCGATACCAGACAGAAGAAACTTCTTTTAGCTCTAATTTTTGTTCTCCATCGGTAATAATTCCGCCTTTTTTATCGTCTGAGTAAAGATCAACTTTTACCTCTGTAGGGAAGCGATCGGTGTCAAAACGGAAGGCTTTTTTACCCATCGTTTCTATGGCTTTGATTACCAGAGGAATACTTTCATTATCGTGGCTAAAAGTAACAATTAAAACGGTCATAAATCTCCTTGAAAACTTAGGATTAACAATTTTTTTTCAGTGCGAGCTTTGCCGATCAACCGAAGACTAAAAAATCGGCGATCGCATGAGAAATAGGTAAATCTAAATCCCGTTCTAACATTCCCCACTCACCACCCGGATTAACTTCTAAAAAAACGTATTCTCCCCCAGGAGTTAAGATAAAATCAAACGCCCCAAAATTCAACCCTAAATTAGCCATAAAAATCTGAAGTTGCTGCAATAGTGAATCAGGTAAAGTATGATGTTGCCAAGCACCAGGATCAATACCAGGTCTTCGCCAATCTACGGCAGAATTATTATACTGAGAAGATTCTAAAGCTCCCACAAATGTCTGTCCATTAACCACGACAATTCTCAATTCTAATTGTTTGGGAATTTCCGCTTGAAAAACCATAGGACAATAACGTAAAGATTCCGCTTCCTCAAGGTCTTCTGCTTTCACCCTACTGGTATAAAGAAAAAATTCCGGCGACTCCATACTGCGGGCGATCGCAGTTAACAATTTACTCACCATTCGTCCCTGAACCTGGGAAAAAAACTCCCGGGCAGCATCAGGATTATTGGTAACTAAAGTGGGGGGAATAATTAAGCCAACTTCTGAGGCCAAACGAAGTTGTAATAACTTATTTTTAGCCTTCTCAATTTGCGCTAAATTATCTAACCAACGCGCTGACCTTAAACTATCCCAAAAACCGGCCAAAGTCGTCTGGGATTCTCGCACACAAACCTCCCGAAACTGAGGATCTAAATCCCCTGTTAGTTCAGGTTGCCAAATACGTCTTGTCCAAACAGATTGCACCTGTTGACTATCAATAGATTGATGGTTATAGGTTAATTGATAAAAACTTTTTTTCCCATTAAATTGGGCTGCTAATTGAACCTCTAAGGGAAATTTATCGGTATCTAAGCGAAAAGGTGTGGCTCCTTTTTTTTCTATCGCCTCAGCCACGCGGTCAATCGTGAAAAAATCGCCGCTATGGGTCAACAATAAAACAACTTTAGGCGATTCTTTCATGTCAATTGCAAATCTCTATATTTTAACCCATTTTAAGGCTTTTGGGCTGGTATTTATTGGACAGAATCTCAATAAAAGGCGGCAAAAATTGCTGCTTTTGCTTAACTAATTGCAGTATTTGTTTTTTTCTTGAGTAATTACTAAATTTAGTTGACAGCACTTCTCAGGATCTCAACGTGCAGTTTTTTTGGCTGCGAGCCTTGCTTAGTGGCTCCTTTAGCTTTTTGTCTGTACGGTGTAATCAAGAAAAGTGCTGCAATTACTCAAGTAACCTGAGTTTAAAACTCTTCCCAGTCAGAAGGGTATTTGAGTGTAACATTATATTCACGCTCAGGGGAAGGAGACTTGATGGAAGATTCCTCTTTGCTTACGGACAAGAAACGAGCAAAGAAAGGAAGTGCTTTACCTTGTTGATCGTTGGGATATGCCATTGTTATTCCTCTGGTAATTTCGAGTGAATAGGTTTAATCACTCAGACAAAACTAACAACCTGTACTAACGCTTGAAAGCTTTGCTGTGCATGGCTTTCAGAATTGGGATTGTGCAAATAATTTGCCTTTGTTTGGGTGATGGAAAACATCATAAGCACTAATCTGGCAAATGTCAAGCACTTAAGAAAAATTTCTGCTAAATCCGACATTCAGCACATCTTCATATACTTTTATATATTTTTACATTCCCCAAGATGTTTTAACGAAAAACCTTGATTGTAGAAACTACTATTGAGAACATTTTCAATAATTGATTTTTTCTGAGAAAAAAATTGACAATTCTTCACCTTGATCAAAATCCATCATTGTAGTTATAATTCTTACTGGCAAGGGTTTGGAAGGAATATATTAGTAAAAATCATCAATTGAATGTTAAGAAGTGCGGAAAGTGGGATTTAATACTCCACACTTAAAACTCAAATCTGATAACTGATCACTGATAACTGATAGCTGTACAACTACTTAGTACAAACGCTTACGGGGGCGATAATTAGCCACGGATTCCACTAAACCCAAGGCGATAAAATTGGTTAATAAAGATGAACGTCCATAACTTAACCAGGGTAAAGGAATCCCTGTAATCGGGGCTAATCCCACGGTCATGCTAATATTAAGAATTGCCTGAAAAGCGATCATCGAGAGAACACCGATCGCTATTAAAGAACCGAAGTTTTCTTTAGCAGTATTAGCAATGACTAACAAACGCCAACAAACTAACCAGAAAGCTATTAAAACTAGAATACTGCCGACAAAACCGAATTCTTCCCCGACTACGGAGAAGATAAAATCGGTGTGTTGTTCGGGAATAAAATTTAATTGGGTTTGGGTGCCTTGGTGTAATCCCCGTCCCAATAATTCTCCCGATCCGATGGCAATGCGGGATTGAATTAATTGATAACCTCCCCCCAAAGGATTCTTTTCTGGGTGAAGAAATAGGGTTAAACGATCTTTTTGATATTCTTTTAATAAACCCCAAAAAACCTCGCCTAATTTACCCACTGCCAGATTAGTTGCCACCACGATGAAAGTAGATAAAAAACGGTAGGGAAGGGTAAACCAAGCAAGCACAGCGATGATAATTGCTAAAACAATCCAAGCAGGAAAAAGTAAATTAAACAGAAAAACCGATGCGAGGGGAGATAAGAGGATAATCATCCAAGGCAGTTTCGCATTAGCCCAGTAAATCATGCCTAGGGTAATTGCCCCAAAGACTAATCCCGTCCCCAAGTCCGGCTGCGCCATAATTAACACCCAGGGTACCGCAGTGACGGCAAATACACGAGCGATCGCAAAAAGATTATCGGCGGGACGATGATGTAGGAGGGCTGCTAGGGTGATAATTAAACCTACCTTGGCAAATTCCGACGGTTGCACGTTAAAACTGCCGATATTAATCCAACTTTGCGCCCCATTCGCCGTCACCCCCAGGACAATTACTGCAATTAGGGAGAGATTGGTGAGAAGATAGGTTAACCAGTGCCATTTCAACAGACTTTCATAACGACAACGGGCCAGAAATAAAGCGATCGCCACTCCCACGGCCCCGAATAACCAGTGTTGCCACCAGTCGAGAGCGGTGGTGTTCCTTTCGGCACTACGAATCATTAAACCACCGAAAACGGTTAAACCCGTCACCAAAACGAACAAAAGCCAATCAATTTGGGCTATATCATGGAAAATGAAGCTAAACTGCTCACCAAAACCGCTTAGTTTCCTACTAACAAGGGACTGTCTTCTCACCATTTCTCTCCCCAAATTTACTAACTAACTAGGGTTTGCTCAATAAATCTAAAAACATTGTTCGATAAGACTTTTAGACCTTTTTGAAATCCAAAAGCACCGGACATTGGAGTGATTGGGGGGAAAATTTAGGGACTTTTTCCCTGAAAATGGGTAAAATCCTACACCCTACACCCTACACCCTGCCCCTAGGGAAAACTTTTTGCCGCAAACCCTAACTATAGGCTGCCACGGATACTTTCGCCGCCACCTGACGAGCGATCGCTATCAGGGCTTTAGCTGAGGCCGATTCTGGTTGCCCCAAAACCACTGGTACACCAGTATCACCGCCTTCCCGGAGGGCTATCTCCAGAGGTACACATCCCAGTAAAGGAATGCCCAATTCTTGCGAGGTTTTTTCCCCACCACCGGACCCAAATAGATCATAGGAGCGATCGGGCTGATCGGGAGGGATAAAATAACTCATATTTTCCACGATACCCAAAACCCGCGCCCCTAGCTGTTGGAACATTTTTAAACCCCGACGCGCATCAATTAAAGAAACCGTCTGGGGAGTGGTGACAATCACCGCACCCGCTAGGGGGACTGATTGAATTAAAGTTAATTGTGCATCCCCGGTACCGGGAGGCATATCGACGATTAAATAGTCTAAATCGCCCCAATTGACTTGATAGAGAAACTGACGGATAATGCCGTTTAACATCGGACCGCGCCAGATTACCGGTTGATCGGGGTTGATCAAAAAGCCCATGGAAACCATTTTGATGCCATGGTTGAAAGCGGGTTCCAATATCTCGCCATTTGCGCCCTGTACGGTCACTTGTGCGTCATTTAAGCCCAACATTGTCGGGGCGTTGGGGCCGTAGATGTCCGCGTCTAATAGCCCCACTTTTGCCCCTAAATGAGCTAAGGCGACGGCGATATTGACAGCCACGGTACTTTTCCCCACACCGCCCTTACCACTGGAAACGGCGATAATATTTTTAACCCCCTCCACGCCTTGGCGATCGGGTAAAGCTTTTTGTTGCGGGGTTTCGGCAGTTACTGCCACGGCGACACTTTCCACCCCGGGCAGCTGTTTAACGGCTTTTTGGCAGTCTTCCACGATAAATTCGCGCAAAGGACAGGCAGGAGTGGTCAAAACTAGGGTAAAGCTAACTTTTCCGCCATCGATCGCCACATTGCGGATCATGTTCAATTCCACTAGGCTTTTTTGCAGTTCCGGATCTTGAACGGGACGTAATACTTCTAAAATCGAGGCGGTATCAAGGGGCATGGTTTCAGTGTCTCTAGTCAAGTATTGTTCTTATGGTTATTTATCTTAACCTTGATATTTCTACTTATGGCCTAAGAGAGATGCTCCCGTATTTTCTTAAATGTATGGTGGGATCATCTGGGAGCAAGTCACTTTTGCGAGTGCATAAATTTGACACTCGTGGGACAAGTGACTGAACACCTAAGACAAGATTGTTTACTTCAAACAAAGGGAAAAAAGATGTTAAAAATTACTGCGGATCTATATTCTGGACGAGCGAATCCAGAGTGGATTATCAGCGATGAACAGGAAATTCGCGCTACCCTGCGGGAAATCGCTAATAATGCTAGTGTCATCGCTAAATCGGCACCAGCCAACGCTGGTCTAGGATTACGGGGATTTTTAGTAGAACCCCTCAACGATGAGGTAGGCCGCAATTACAATCTGCCAGAGAGTATTTATCTAGCGGCTGGACAGTATGCTACCAGTTCTAAAGCCAATGCTATTGCCGAAAGACTGGTCGGTTTAATCAATAGTGCTGAAATAACCACCAGAATGACCCCTGAAGAAGAAGCTCTATCTTTAGATGAAGATCTACAGGGGTTTTTGCAGGAACAATTATATGTAGGTGAGCGCTTGACGCTCCTCGATACGGAAGGATTAGAATTATCCCCCGAAGCTGTGGGAATCCCCCTCGAAACCCCCAAGGCCGCCTGCCAATACGAATTGGGAGCTTATAATCCCAATTTCTGGAACAACAACGCAACTATCCTGCGGAACAATAACTGCTACAATTACGCCAGTAACAAACGCACCGATACCTTTGCCCAACCCGGACGCGGTTGTGGTAGTATGTATCGCTCGCTCACCTGTGCGGAAGTGACCCGAGCTTCCCTGTGTGATGGCTTACATGTACGTTATAATTGTTTCCCCGCCTCCGAAGCCCCTCGCTATCTGGTGGCCCTAGTTATAGCTCCAGGACGAGATTTCCACTGGTATCGACTGAATAAAGAGGGTTTCTGGAGTCATAAACCTGGTTCCACGCCGGTCAGAAATGTTGATAATAGTAACCGGGTGATTACAAATCCCCAAACCTGTAATCGCGGAATTTATACGCAATTTTGCGGCTATTTCTATACTTGTAAGAGCCAAAAAATTCGTTAAACGTTTCAACTCAGGTCAGTTAGATGGCTAAGATAGAACCTGAGGGAAGGAGGGGAAAGGTGGCAGCAATTGTGGTGATCGCCATACCCCTCTTTTGCCTGCTCGGCCTAATAGTTTACACTCAGACAGTGGAGGCGATCGTGCAAGTAGAACTCGATATATTTAGTGGTCGTCCCAATCCCCATTGGACTCTTAACGAGCGCGATAGTCAGGAACTACTCCAACGACTGCAGCGTTTGTCCCCTACCAAAGCTGGTGAACCTAGTGGCAATTTGGGTTATCGAGGGGTGATCCTCAGTAATCCCAGAGGTGCGATCGCTGGATTCGAGTGGATCGTTTGTTCGGATGGATTAGTGGTCGGATACAAGGGAGACTCATCCCAGAAGTTTATCGATGCCAATCGTAACTTGGAACGTTGGTTAGTACAAACTGGTGAGACAACTTTGGGGACGGATATACTGCGCTCCCTCCGTCAAGAGTTCGGTGCTGATTTCTAGGCATATTTTTAGCTTTTCAAGAGTTGGTTGCCAGTATTTCCGGTTTTATTTGACTGACCTTGAAAGGGCTGCCCCTATATCTCTAGATTACGGTAATAGGATCGCCGACTTTAATTGTACCTGTCTTTTCGGGGATGACATTTTCTCCGAACATAATTCCCCCCGGGAAACTGCGAAAAGTGCTTAAGGTTTTTAAAGGTTCTTGCTGGGGATTTCTCCTACCCGTTTCTTGATCGGTGGTGGTGATAATACAGCGACTACAGGGTTTAACCAGAGCATAATTTATCTCTCCAATTGTTATCTTTTGCCAACTACTTTCGCTAAAAGCTCGATCGCTACTAATAACAATATTAGGCCGAAAACGATTCATCGGCACCGGTGCAACTAAACGCCGATTTAAGTCCTCTAAAGAAGCAGTATTAGTTAATAAAATTGGATAACCATCGGCAAAGCTGACGGGAGTATGATCGTTCCCTGCATAGCGAGGATTCACAGGACGTGGATAATCGGGAGATTGTCGCACTAAACGACAGGGAATGTCGAGAATTTTCTCGAACCATTCAGCGATTTCATCCCCTTGATCCATGGCTATGGTGTGAGATTCCCAGATTTGAACCGCTCTTTTTTCTCCTGTGAAATTAGGACAAAAAGTTAGGGAATCTTGAGATGTTTTCAGAGAAAAGTTATCTCCTGTCATCGTGATAGAAACCCTGGCTAATTGCGGATATTCCCTTTGGGTGATAAATTTACCCTTGCCATCCACTAACATCATTTCTCGATCCCAGAGTAAACCTTTAGGAGTTACTTCAGCTTGGGATAATTGAATACCTCGACAGGATTTAATCGGGTAGATATAGAGATCAATAACCTGCATTTTCTTTCAGTAGTTCTACATATTTTTTGGCCACATCTTGCCAAGTCCAGAGATTAACTTTATTGGGGATATCTTCGGGGAACAAGCGAGGAATTGGATTGAGGATAAATTGTTCTAAACAATTGGCTAAACTGTCCGCATCTCCCCTAGGATAGAATTGCACTCTTTCGGGACAATTATATAATTCTACCTGTTCTTGAAACACTTCTAAATCGGAAGCGATAACGGGAATACCTTGTAAAATTGCTTCTGCTATTGCTAATCCAAAACCTTCGTATTTTGAGGGAAATACCACAGAGGAACAGGTTTGATAATAAAATTGCAAGGTTTCATAGTCTTGATAACCTAATCCCTTGATATGACTCTCGAAAATTTCTTGATTTTCCCGATAAAGTCGGGTACATTCTTTGAGATAATCTTGATATTCTTGAGTTTGGGACTGTTGAGATAATTGCAGATTTCCACTAACTAGATTATCGGTTTCTTTGCCGATAAAAACTATTTGAAATTTTAAACCTTTTTTAGCTAGTGTCATAGCTGCTTTGAGTAAAGTCAGATGATCTTTGTAGATACCAAAAGAGGAGGGAAAATAAAAAGTAACTAGCTCACTTTTGACTAGATCAATCTTGGGATTAGACTGCTCGATAAATCCCGCTAAGGGTACAGCTTTTAATTTACTAGCATAGGTAGCATTGGGAAAAACTTTTAAAACATCGTCTTTAGTTTTTTGGGAAATTGTGAACAGTAGATCGGCCCGATCTAACCATTCTTTTAACGCTTCATTGTAGGGTTCTTGATAGGATTCTGAGTAAGTTAAGGGAGCAAATTGCCAAAACACATCATAAATAATGCCACTTAAAGTAACCTTGACATTGGGGGGAGAAATCCGATTAGTCATCCCATACAAACAGTGATCAGCTTGGTAACGATTGATAATCTGATTAATTCTTGCTTCGATGCGTAAAAATTCAATTCTACGAGAGAAAAGACGATGAATATAATTCAGTCTTAGGGTTTTGTAAAAATTCGCTATAAGACCATAAAAATAGATTAATTTTGTCTCAAAACTCTGGGGATAAAAATCAAAATTTTCGTAGATAAGTTTATCAGAATCTGGCATTAAAGACTTAAAATATTCAATATCATTACGAGGGAGGACGATAATAATTTGTTCGACGTATTCTAATAAGCTAGGTATTAAAGAGATAATGACTCTTTCTACTCCTCCTTTGCGATAAAATAAGATCGGGATGACAATTTTCATAGATTTACTTACAGATAGATATCAATAAAAAGATTGATTTTTGACTTGAACCTATTATATGATAGGCTCGAATTGTTCTACTGAGTCGAGAAATCGAGTTAAATTCAAGGAACTAAGACTCCATCACCCATCGCCCCTATTTTCCCTCGATCTTGGAGAAAAAGAGTGTCACAAGCTACTCCATCCCTACAATCTAATCTCAAACAATGGCTAAGGGCGAGCGCACCTTCCCTATTTCAAATTAAACAGCGTTTGAGCGCCCGTCGTTGGCCGAAAAAATCGATCGTTATTTACACAGAAAAATATCGTCCCATGCGTCCGGCGGAAATTTGGCAACGCGGGGCTAGTGGCACCCAGGCATCGGTGGCTTTTTTAGCGCAGGAATGGACGAAACGCGGCTATAAAGTGACAATTTTTGGCAATTGTGAGGGTATGGAAGGGGAACAGGACGGTATTCGCTATGTTAATTATTACCGCATGAATTGGCAGGATCACTTTGAGACATTGGTGATCTCTCGTCATCCCACCTATTGCCGTCCTGGTACCAAGGCAGAACGAATTTTTTTTGATTGGCAAGATATTAAAGTTCCGGCAGCCTCCTATACCCCCGAAATTTTGGCTAGATACGACAAAATTTTCTGTAAAAGCCAATATCAACGGGATTTACTGGATTTCTGTCCCGATCATCAATGTCCGATTGTTCCTAATGGTATTGATGCTTCTCTTTTGGCTGTAAGTGAGACGGTGCCAGAAAGCGAGCATCTTCCTTATCGTCTAGTCTATGCCTCTCGTTATTATCGAGGCCTAGAGTCAATGTTAAAGCATGGCTGGCCGATTATCAAGGCGGCAATTCCCGCAGCTGAGTTACATCTCTACTATGGTTTTACTAAACGGGATGGCTATAGCGATCGCAGAGAATGGCGCGATAATTTAATCGCTTTGATTAAAGCTAGTCCGGGGGTAGTTGATCGCGGAATGATCGGTTATCGTCAACTAATCGAGGAAAAAGCTCGCTCTGCTATTCATTACTACGGTTGCACCTATCGTGAGATCGATTGTATTTCCGTGCGCGAGTCGGCAGTGGTGGGTTGTCTGCCAGTGGTGACGGATTTTGCCGTTTTTCGAGAAAAGGACTACTGTGTGAAAGTGCCGGGGGAAGTAACCGATCCGGCTACTCAGGAAGCTATAGCCCGGAAAATCGTCGAATTACTGAAAAATCCCCAGCTTTTAGCCCAAGAGCGCGAAAGATGTCGTCAAATTGCCCTAACTGACACTTGGGAGCGATCGGCCGCCGCTTGGTTAGATGTGATTGAAAAGGAGTCTCCCAGTCAGTAGATTGTTTACTTAGACTGGAAAAATGACCTTTTCGTTTAATAAGTGCCTAAATTAGGGATTTTAAGGGGAAGTAAGCCCTTGAAATCTCACTGGTGCGGGATATCTATCAGCATTTCCTCTAAAACCCTTGCTACGCTTAGGATTAAGTCTTCGCGATCAGGAGCGGCGATGATTTGCAAACCTAAAGGTAGCCTGGATGAACGTTTAATCGGCAAAGAAAGGGCAGGTAAACCGATAAAAGAAAAAGGTTGGGTGAATCTGCCTAAATTAGGTCTAATTAATAGCTCTTGCCCGTCAATAATCATTTTTTCTACTCCTAACGGCGGCGCAATACAGGGAATCGTCGGGGTGAGGATAATATCGACTTCGGTGAAAATCTCTCGCAGACGATCGCGATACCAACGGCGAAAACGTTGAGCCTGTAAATACCAGCTAGAGGGAATTAATGCCCCTGCCAAGAAGCGATCCCGGGTTGCGGGGTCAAAATCCTCTAATCTGGTCTGTAAACGCGGTAAATGCCAATTTGCCCCCTCAGAAGCGGTAATTATATAGGCGGCTGCTCTGGCGCGGGCGGTTTCGGGAATGGTGATTTTTTGGCTCACTCCCAAACGTTCGGCGATCGCTGTCACCGCCTCGATTACTTCCGGTTTGGCTCCCTGCTGAAAATAATCGTCGGCAAGGGCTATTTTTACCCCCTCTAAGCCATTTAAAGGAGCTTTAAGGTTATTTTTGGCAAAAACACGCCAAATAGCCGCCATATCCGCCACATTGCCGCTAAAAAATCCCAGATGATCCAAACTACTAACGAACAAAAATAGGCCCTGACGGGATACGCGCCCAAAGGTGGGTTTTAGCCCCACTACGCCACAGCAAGCGGCGGGAACCCTCACCGAACCATTAGTATCGGAACCGAGGGCGAGAGGCACTAAATTAGCGGCAACGGCAGCGGCGGAACCGCCGGAGGATCCTCCCGAGACGCGACTAGGATCGAGGGGGTTGGCAGTGGCTCCATAATGGGCATTTTCGGTGACAAAACCGTAGGCGTACTCATCCATATTGGTCGCCCCCACCAAAACTGCCCCGGCCGCTTCTAGGGTTTGAATAGCGATCGCATCTTGTCCAGCGGCAGGGTGATCTCGATTGATTTTGGAACCGGCAAGGGTGACAATACCCTCGATATCAAAGAGATTTTTGACGGCGAAGGGGACTCCTGCCAAGGGGCCGACGGATTCCCCATTGGCGATCGCTTGATCGATTTTTTGGGCTTGAGCGAGCGCCCTAGGCTGTAAAATGTCGGTAAAGCAATTTAAATGGCGATTTTTCGCCTCTATCACTGCCAAAGTCTGGCTAATAACTTCTAAGGCGCTAGTTTGACGATTTTGGATCGATCGAGCTAAATCGCTCACAGAAATAGTCATGGTTCAAAGCTGAGGGCGCTTTCCCCGTCATCCTCTAAGGGAAATTCTGTCACTAAACTGGCGATTTCTTGCAAGCGTTGCCAGTTTTCAACCACAGAATTTAAATAGCGATCGGGAATGGTTAAATCTAGGATTTTCGCCATGATTATAACGTATTCTTCGGAATTATTCATAGATTTCATTCTGGCTGGGGTGAAGGGGATCAATCGACACCTAGTTAACCTGTGAAAATTGCTAGGATATAAGAGAAAATCTCCTGTAAATACAATAGCTATGCCTAGGCAGGAAGTATAACTTAAATTTGTTCTTGACCACCGACTACCTAGGATCATAACCTGAGATAGGATCCTAGAACTGTATATTGAGATATTTTCCCCTCCTTCACCCCCCGATTAAATTAAACTTATATATGACCAAAAACAAGAGGTAACAAGTCTCCCCTTTCAAGAGAATGAAAATTAAAAGCTACTGAAGACTACTGGTAGTCACTGATAACTGATAACTGATAACTGATAACTGAAATGACCATCTTACAAGACGAAAAACTACTCTTTACTCCCGCAATACCCCACAGTGATGCCCTTAGAACCATTTTTGCCTTTCCTAATCAGTATTCTGTGGGTATAACCAGTTTAGGTTATCAAATTGTTTGGGCAACTTTAGCCCTGCGATCGGATATACAAGTTAGTCGTTTATTTACGGATTTTCAAGAATCTTTACCCCGTTATCCCGAATTAGTCGGCTTTTCCTTTTCCTGGGAATTAGACTATGTTAATATCCTCTCGCTGTTAGAATCTTTAGACATTCCTTGCCACAGTCATCAACGGCAAGATCAGCAAGCGATAATTTTTGGAGGCGGACCGGTTTTAACTGCTAATCCCGAACCTTTTGCCGCTTTTTTTGATGTAATTTTATTGGGAGATGGTGAAAATTTAATTGCTGATTTTATTAATGCCTATCAAGAGGTTAGAAACGCCGATCGCCCGACAAAACTCCGTCATTTAGCACAGGTTCCGGGGGTGTATGTTCCTAGTTTATACACCGTTAATTATGATAGTCCTGATGGCGAAATTACGGCAATTCTACCCATAGATAATAATGTTCCCGCCTTTGTTAGTAAACAAACCTATCGCAGTAATACCCTTTCTGCTTCTACGGTGGTGACAAAACAAGCGGCATGGGAGAATATTTATATGGTAGAGGTGGTGCGAAGTTGTCCAGAAATGTGCCGTTTTTGTTTAGCTAGTTATCTAACTTTACCCTTTCGTACTGCTAGTTTAGAATCCCTGATTCCCGCCATTGAAAAAGGTTTAAAAGTGACCGATCGCTTGGGTTTATTAGGTGCTTCCGTCAGCCAACATCCTGAATTTGAAACCTTACTTGATTATCTTTTTCAACCAAAATTTGAGGGAGTTAGACTCTCGATCGCTTCAGTTAGAACTAATACTGTCACAGAAAAATTAGCTAGAATTTTATCCCTAAGAGACAGCAAATCAATTACTATTGCCGTAGAAAGTGGTTCTGATCGCTTGCGGGAAATTATCAACAAAAAGTTAGCCAATGATGAAATTATACAGGCTGCCATTAATGCTAAAGCGGGCGGTTTAAAAGGGATAAAACTCTATGGTATGGTGGGAATACCGGGAGAAGAAACCGAAGATATTGGCGCAACTGTGGAAATGTTAATAGCCTTAAAAAAAGCTGCCTCTGGACTGCGAATCTCTTTCGGTTGCAGCACATTTGTGCCTAAATCTCATACTCCTTTTCAGTGGTTTGGAGTTAATAAAATGGCCGAAAAAAGATTAAAATATCTAGAGAAACAATTAGGTAAACAGGGCATAGAATTTCGTCCAGAAAGTTATAATTGGTCGGTGATTCAAGCCCTATTATCTAGAGGAGATCGCCGCTTAACTTCCCTGTTAGAATTAACCCGTGGCTACGGTGATTCTTTAGGCAGTTATAAACGGGCTTTTAAGGAACTAAAAGGAAAAATTCCCCCTCTAGATTATTATGTTCATCAACAATGGCGTTTAGAACAGGTTTTACCCTGGAGTCATTTACACGGTCCTTTATCCTCCAATGTTTTAATAAAACATTTAGAAGATTCCCAAAGAAAAAGGTAAAGTATCGCTAATAAGCTAAGACGCATTTAAACAATATCTTGACTATCAGACCCCAAATGAGGTATTCTATCAAGGTAGATCGGATATTGTTGCCATTCAGACTTGGATTGGCCCTATTAAAAAACCAAAAATGTTACTTTTATTAACATAAATCTCGATTAAACCATTAATTTAATCTTAGTTGATCAGCCCATGAGCCAGAAAAATGAGACCGTTACCCTCCTTTTAGCCCTGCTGATTACCCTAATATTTTTTGGGGCAGGTGGTTGGTGGTTATACAATCGTTTTCAAGGAAAAGATAACCCAACCAATCTTCCTGAACTGGGGCAAAAATCGGTATCCGCACAAGCAAGATTTAGTCAAGGGGAAAAATTATTAATAGTTGAAGGGGCTTCTTCTGACAAACAAGCCGCCATACAGGCACTCGGAAAAGGAGACTTTCAGCAAGCAGTTTACCTCCTAGAAAAATCCCTACAAACTAATCGAAATGATCCCGAAGCTCTCATCTACTTAAATAACGCCCGTATTGGTGAAGCTAAGTCCTATACTATCGCCGTTTCCGTGCCAATTGGGAGCAATGTCAACACCGCCCTAGAAGTTTTACGAGGAGTTGCCCAATCTCAAAATCAAATCAATCAAACCGGAGGAATTAATGGCACTCCTTTAAAAGTTCTCATTGCTGATGATGCTGATAATCCCGAAATTGCCGCTCAAATTGCCCAAAAATTAACGGCTGATAACAGCATTTTAGGAGTAGTAGGACACACTAGCAGTGACACCTCTTTAGCTGCGGCTGCTATCTATCAAAAAGCAGGATTAGTAATGATTTCCCCCATCAGTACCTCAGTTAAACTCTCCAATTTTGGTGACTATATCTTTCGTTCTGTTCCCAGTGATTTTGTGGCGGCACGGGCATTAGCCGAATCTAGCTTGCAAAAAAATCCTAACGTCAAGGCAGTGGTATTTTTTAACTCCCAAAGTAATTATAGTCAATCCCTAAAATCTGAATTTATCACCGCTTTAGGATTAGGAGGAGGTCAAGTGGTGAGTGAATTTGATCTATCTTCCCTCACTTTTACCCCTTCTAAAAGCCTCCAACAAGCTCAACAAGAGGGAGCAAATCTAATCGCCCTTCTTGGGGATAGTGGAACCCTAGATAAGGCTTTGCAGGTGGTTCAGATCAATGGTCAAAAATTACCGATTGTGGCGGGTGATGACGTTTATAGCCCCAAAACTCTGGATGTAGGCGGAAAAAATGCCCTGGGCATGATTGTCGCTGTCGCTTGGCATTTGGCGGCTAATCCGAACAGTCCTTTTGTGAATAATTCCCGCCAATTGTGGCAAGGAGACGTAAATTGGCGCACTGCCACCGCCTATGACGCTACCCAGGCTTTAATCGCTGGAATTAAGGGAGAATCTAGCCGCGAGGGAGTTCAACAGGCGTTAAGAAGCAGTGATTTTTCTGTTCCAGGGGCGACTAATCCAGTGCGATTTTTACCGTCTGGCGATCGCAATCAATCCGTGCAATTAGTGGTAGTTAAACCCGGTTCTCGTTCTAGTTTTGGGGTAGATTTTGTGCCAATTTCTCGATAAAATGACAACTAAATCAAGATGAATTATATGTTAGAAACTCCCCCTAAATATTCAGTTCTCGGTTTACCAGTTCATCTTCTCGATAACTACAGTCGTTGGTTAATCGATCGCCTCTATCAAGGTTTTGGTTCCCACGTTGTCACTCTTAATGCAGAAATGGCAATGTTAGGGGAAAATGATGCTAAAGTAGCCCAAGTTATTCGGGAAGCAGATTTAGTTATTCCCGACGGTGCGGGGATTGTCATTTACTTAAAATTAAGGGGCAGAAAACAAACCCGCTGCCCCGGTATTGAATTATCAGAATCCTTAATTACTGAGTTAGGAATGCAGGGAGAAAGTTCTCCTATTGCTTTTTTTGGTGGTAAACCGGGGATTACGGAAAAAGCGGCAAGTAATTGGCAAAAAAAGATACCTAATATCCGTATTCTGGCTAACCACGGTTATCTATCTTCCGAGGAAATGTCCGATTGGATCGAGGTGTTAAAAGATCAACAACCGCGGTTAATTTTAGTTGGTTTGGGAGTACCCCGACAAGAATATTGGATTAGGGAACATCGCCATCTCTGTCCCCAAGCTATCTGGGTAGGTGTGGGGGGTAGTTTTGATATCTGGTCCGGGATAAAAATCCGCGCCCCTCGCTTTTTCTGTGACAATAATTTAGAGTGGTTGTATCGACTATATCAGGAACCTTGGCGCTGGAAAAGAATGTTAGCTTTACCTAAATTTTTCTGGCGCTCTCTTTTTTATTCCTAGTAATAGTTATTATAAATTCTTTTCGATAAAGGCAATCACTCGCTCTAATCCTTCCCGTGTTTTCAAGTTGGTGAAGATAAAGGGTTTATCCCCGCGCATCTTTTTGGCATCTCTATCCATCACCCCTAAATCTGCTCCCACCATCGGGGCTAAATCTATTTTATTAATTACCAATAGATCCGATTTGGTGATACCCGGTCCCCCCTTGCGAGGAATTTTATCTCCGGCTGCCACGTCAATCACATAGATGGTTAAATCTACTAATTCGGGGCTAAAGGTTGCCGCTAAATTGTCCCCACCACTTTCCAGAAAAATTAACTTTAAGTTAGCAAATTTTCTCTCTAACTGTTCAATGGCAACTAAGTTAATTGAGGCATCCTCGCGAATAGCTGTATGGGGACATCCTCCCGTTTCTACTCCTAAAATTCTTTCCGGGGCTAAAGCTTGTGATCTCACTAAAAATTGGGCATCTTCTTGAGTATAAATGTCATTGGTGACTACGGCGATCGGATATTGATCCCGCAAATTTTTACACAGAGCATCGAGAAGGGCTGTTTTTCCTGAACCCACCGGACCGGCAATTCCCACGCGCAAGCAAGACATAGTTTTTTCGGGAAAAAGTGAAAAGGAAAGGGTTAAAAATTTTGGGGCTATCCGATAGAAAAAAGAGGGGTTCGCAGGGCGACACGGATTCCCATTATAATAAAAGGTTAACGCAAATCTGAGAATTTGTCAAGCCCTTTTGTCAATAAATTTGGTGAAATTATCAGCCAAAAGATCACCAAAAGTCAGTGATTTGGTAGCCAAAATCCGTTAACATCTGCCTAAATAGGGGCAAGCTTAAACCGATAACATTACTGTGACATCCCTCCAATCTTTCTACGAATAAACCCCCCTTTCCTTCTAGGGCAAAACAGCCGGCACATTTGAGGGGTTCTTCGGTGTCAACGTAGGCAATAATTGTTTGATCGCTGATATTGGCAAAGTGAACTTTAGTAATCCCACAACGAGTCAAGGTTTGATGATTAACTCGATCGATTAAAGCATGACCTGTATAGAGTGTACCCACCTGACCGCGCATTTTTTGCCAACGCTCGATCGCTTCTGATTTATCCTTGGGTTTGCCATAGACTTCCCCCGCTACTTCTAAGACGGAATCGCAACCAAGAATTAATCCTAAATCAAATTGGGGGGCGATCGTTTGCGCTTTACATTGGGCTAAAGTTTGGACAAGATGGAGAGTATCATCAGCATTAATTGTCGATTCATCAAAGTTACTCACTCGCACAATTGGATCGATTCCTACCATTTGTAATAGTTTTTTGCGTGCAGGAGAAGCGGAAGCAAGAATCAAGGGAATGGACATAGTTTTTTCAGTAAAAAGAGATAGGAGATAGTTAGGTAGGGTGGGTTAGGCAATGACAAATTATTAGACTTAATTATCAATTTATCTATTTGCCGTAACCCACCATCAGTTATCAGGTTTTTAGCTATTTCTGCTAGGAATTGGCAGGATTTTCGGGGGGGGAAATAACGCTCTAAAATCTCAACCATGCGGGATTCTCTTTCTTCAATTTTGTCAAATCGATTGTAAAAATCTGACTGAACCTCATAAAAATCCGACATCGATCGAGTTAATTGTCCTAGCAGTTGATCAAGTCCCTGTCTGTCTTTTTCCCATTCTTTTTTAGACTGATCAAGACTATTAGTTAACGCTTCGATCGATTTGGCGTTAGAATTAGCGATCGCTGTAGTTTCTTTTAATCCCTGATTGGTTTCCTGTAGTCCTAATCTAATCTCCTGTAATCCTGATTTAATCTCCCGTAGTTCTGTTAGGGTATTTTCAGCAAGAGATTCGAGTCTATCTAGTCTATTTTCTTCCGAGTTACTCATATTCAGTTATCAGTTATCAGTTATCAGTTATTAGTTATCAGTTACCAGTTATCAGTAAACAGTAATCAGTTACGACTTTCTTACTGATTACTGTTTACTGATTCAGTAAGTAATCTCAATTAATTGTTAGATAGTGGGACAGGCTTCTGGTTCTTTGTCTGTTATCTTTAATTGTAAACCGGCTACCTAGTTGATGATAGGTGGTGCGTTACGACGGATTGTTACCTTTAAGTCAAAACAGGAATTTTTGCCGTCTAACGCACCCTACATTTTACTATTGCCTGTTGCCAGTTTCCCTAACTAACCGAGAAAGAATCAACGATAGTTTCAAAGAGTTCTTGAATTTGCGTCCAACGTTTTTGGGAAGTGGAAAGATTAAAAGAATAGAGTTTATTATTATTAACCGTGACGCTGGCCAGATTATGACGTTCTTGGCCGTTGGCTAATTTAACTTGATATTCGAGGATATAATAATCTTGGCCGTCGATTTGATGGGATTCTGAGCGAATTAATTCTACTTCCTTATCGAGATTGGGGTTAAGACTATTATTTTTCAGGAGACGATAGCCAACTTCCGAGGGTGTCCCTAAATCTGTTAAGGTTTTATTGTCGGGGACGGGGTTGATAATAACGCTTAAATTTTCGCTCGTTTCGATCAAGTCATGAAAAACCACATCTACTCCCGCAACTTTTTTCACATCCACCTGCGTCCAACCCTTAGGATATAAAAATTGATAGCCTTGGCTGCCACTGGTGTATCCTTGCAGTCCAGCGATGGGAGTTGTACAACCGGTGAAGAGGAGGGTGGTAATTAGGAGGAAAGTCGCCAAAAGAGATTTAATCATGATATTTTGACCTGTGAGTAGGGCTGTTTAATTTTACCTTGAATTGTTTAGGTGAACGGATTATGAAAATTAAGAAAAAATTGACAATTATTATGGCTATAGCGACTTTTTTACTGACTATCTCTCCCCTAAGCGCTCAAACTACCGCTAACCCCGTCAAGGCTGTAGAATTTTATAATCGGGGGGTGGATCGTTTAACCGCAGGGGATTACTCAGGGGCGATCGCAGATTTTACTCAAGCTCTACAATTAGAACCGAAGGATGCCGATGCTTATTATAATCGCGGCTACGCGGAATTAGTTCTCGGCCAGTACGAGCGAGCGATCGCAGATTATACCCAGGCCTTGACAATCAACTCTAATTATGTTAATGCTCTCGGTAATCGTTGTTATGCCTATTATCTGACGAAAAAATACGAGGCAGCGGTGGAAGATTGCACAAAAGCGATCGCTTTAAACGGAAATTTTGCTGATTTCTTTATTTATCGCGGTAATGCTAAGGATGACTTAGGTAGACACCCAGAAGCGATCGAGGATTACACAAAAGCTTTGAGTTTACAGGGAACCAGAGGACAGGATCGCATTTTATATAATCGCGCTCTAGCCTATAACCGAGCCGGACAACAGGAAATGGCTTTAAGGGACTATGATGAGAGTCTGAAAATCAATGCTAATTTTGCCGAAGCGTACCACAACAGGGGTTTAACCCATTATAAATTGGGAAACAGGGAAAAAGCGATCGCTGATTTAGAGGCGGCGGCTCGTCTAGCGTTATCTCAGGGTAAACAGGGGACTGCGGCTAAGTCTCAGTCAGCAGTGGCATTAATTCAGGGTCAAAAGCCTTAAAATCGGGAGTAGTTGTGATATTAGCACTAAATAGGAGTGAAAGAGGCTAAATCGCAACTACGAGGGACTAAATTTTAGCCAGCTTGGGATGCGTAAAAAGCGACGGCTAACAGTCCACCCACAAGTGTGATCGCAGCAACACCCCAGAAAAGATAATTACGTTGTTGCGATTTAGTCGGGGGATCCGCTTGATAAACTTTCGGTTCGGCGGCGAAATTATTTAAGCGTCCACCTTCTTCGTTTGTATAAGGCATAATCAAAACCTCGAATATGACAATTTTTCAGGAAAAAAATCCTCTTATTACAATAGTACAACATATTAGTAACCGAGTCGGGGATGTGGGAAATTCCCACGGGGATAACAATTCTTAGTCTGGGGGTAACTGCCGGACTCTGCTACTTTTATTGGCGATCGCAATTTCAAGGATTGAAACTGCGAAAACAAGTTAAAAAAGGCTAATCATACTAAATCCGTTTTTAATACTATAATAATGAGCCTTGAATATAAGTATTGCTTCTTTCTTTTTTAAATCTTTTAAATCTCTCTGCAGCTATCTCGCAATAGTCTGGTCGAATTTCAAAACCCACAAAAATTCTTCCTAATCCCAAGGCCGCTATTCCTGTAGAACAAGAACCAGCAAAGGGATCAAGAATTATTTCTACCGGATTAGATGAAGCTTGTATAATTCTCTCGACAATTGCTAAAGGAAATTGTGCGGGATGTCCGGTTCTTTCCTTAGAACTGCGCTTTTCTCCTGTAGTGACTTTAGGAACTTCCCACACATCAGAAGGATTTTTACCGAGGGGATTACAACGATATTTACCATTTTTCTTTTGATTGGGATACTTAACGTTAGGGTCACGAATATTGTCTAAGTTAAAAGTATATTCTTGGCAATTTTTGAGATAAAAAAGCCATTTTTCATTGCGAGGACTAAGACGATTTTTTGTAGAAACACCTGCCGCATATTTCCAGACAATTTCTTGTAAAAGATAAAAGGGAGACTTATCCCAAAGAAGATAGGGAATCGGAACACATAATCCCTTTTCTGGCACTTCTAAATAACCAACATTTAGCCACAAAGCGCCATTATCTTGAGTAATCTGATAAATTTGCCGCAGCCAATTAGCACACCAATCAACATAGTCATTGATTGAAAGAACTCGTTCATATTCTTTGCCAATATTATAAGGTGGTGATGTAACAGTGAGGTCAATTTTTATGTCACTATGAGATAGTTTAGACAAAAAGTTTGTGGCATCTCCTTGATAAAGAATAAAGCCATTGTCCGAGTAAAAAGGTTGACCAAGATGACTAACCAGAATTTCTTTAAGAAAATTAAATTTGTTGGCTCTATCTTTTTCTAACTCTGGAGAAAATGGCTGTAGTAAGGAGGAAGGAGCAATCTGAGTTGATTGATGATCAACAATTCCCTCTGCTAGATAAGAGTTTTGTTCCTTGCTGGCAATTGGACGAGACTCATCTTCCCTAGACGATAGTTTTTTTTGTTTCCGCTGGGACTCTACAACCATAATCTCAAAGGACAGGTAAGTATTTTGATAGTTTTAATTATGCCCTTATTTTACCAAAATATCACTGGAGTTGTGCTTAATTTAATAACTTTTGTAATCATTCTCCTTCCCTTACCCTGGATGGGGGGGGTAAAACCCCACCAAGAGTTAAAGATTGACTGATAAAGCAGCGAGTTTTCCTTGAAAAATCTCAACTGAGTAGATTGATAATTATCAGATGCACCCGAAAATTATCCCTAAAATGGTGGTAAATAACCCATGGCATTTTTGACTCGATCGAGAGTTTGATTGGCCACCGCTTCTGCTTTGAGACGACCTTGTCGTAAAACCGTGGCTAAATAATCTTTATCCTCTCTAATTTGGGCGTATTTTTCCTGAATAGGTTTCAGAGATTCTATGGTAACTTCTGTTAACATCGGTTTAAATTGTCCCCAACCTAAATCGGCACATTCTGATGCGACCACCTCTTGACTTTTTCCCGATAAAATGCTATAGAGAGTTAGTAAATTATGGCATTCGGGACGCTCCGGATCATCGAAACTTAAACCCTTAACTAGATCGGTTTTACAGCGTTTAATTTTCTTGGCAATGACATCGGGACTATCGAGAATATTAATCCGACTCATCTCGGAAGGATCGGATTTAGACATTTTATTCCGGCCATCGGTTAAGCTCATCACCCGCGCTCCTTCCTTGCGGATCATCGGATCAGGAAGTTTTAAAATTGGTTGTTTCGGTTGTCCAAAAAGATGATTAATTCTAACGGCTATATCGCGGGTTAATTCTAAATGTTGTTTTTGATCTTCTCCCACGGGTACTTTATCGGCATCGTAGAGTAGGATATCGGCGGCCATCAGTACGGGATAATCGAGTAAACCTGTGCCAACATTTTCCCCCTGTTTAATCGCTTTTTCCTTAAATTGAATCATATCGGTTAACCAATTTAAAGGGGTGATACAATTCAATAACCAAGTTAATTCCGTATGGGCCTTAACGTGGGATTGGACAAAGATAGTCGCATATTCTAAATCAATTCCGCAGGCTAAATATAAAGCGGCAATTGCTAAAGTATCCTCCGCAAGAGTGGCAGGATTATGGGGAACGGTGATCGCGTGTAAATCGACCACACAAAAGAAATTATCGTAGTCTTTTTGTCCCTCCACCCAATTGCGGATCGCACCGAGATAATTGCCTAAATGTAAATTGCCGGTTGGTTGCACACCAGATAAGATTCTTTGTTTACCCATAACTCCTGCTATCGCTTTTTTCATGATTTTATTGTATCAGTTTTTGCCGCTAATTTCATCCTAAATCCAATTGGGAAAAATCATTCTCAGATAATAATCCCGCACTGACAGGGGAATGCCTAAATAAATTGGTAGCCAATGGATAAAAGCAAAAATTATCAAAATTATCAGCGAGCGCGAGTAATTTTTATAAATAGGAATGGAACTTTCTAACCCATCGGCTAAGAGCCAAGCTAGAGCAATCCAAGTGAAGCTATAGGCAGCCATATAATGATAGAGAAAGGTACAGCGACTAATTTTTAACCAGGGTAGCAGATTGGCAATATAGTTACAGATAAGATAGGCGGAAATTACCCGCTCTTTTCGGTTAAATAATCGACTAAAAACCACTAGAATCGCTCCCGTAGAAAACCACCACAAAAACGGATTTCCCATAGCGTGAACATCATAAATTTTATCACCTACTCTCTCAAAATAATAAGCCACAGGTCGCCCCATTACTAACCAACTATACCAGGGAGAACAATAGGGATGAACATCAGATTGATTACCTTTTATTCTCTGATGAAATGACCAAATTTCCTGATGTACTTGCCAAAAATTATATTGATGGTTGACGAGAAGATGCGGTATCCACAGTAAACTATAGGTAACTAGGGGAAAGACAATTAAGGCGATAAAAATGTACTCTAATCTCAGGTTAGTTGCCTTTGTCCAAAGATTATCTTTTGACTGCTCTTGATTAAATAATTTTATTAACCAAGCAATACCGATAAAAATAAATATTCCCAGTAAAAATCCTAAGCCATTCCATTTAATATTTGCCGCTAAACCGAAAGAAACTCCTGATAATAATAGCCAATTGAGTTTCTGATTTTTCTGGAGTGCTAATAAAAAAAATAATTGTCCAGACAAACCGAATAAAATTAAGTAAATATTATTGAGAGCATAGCGGGATTCCACCAGAAATAATCCGTCTAAACTAGCGAGAAAAGTTGTGATTAAAAATACAGTTTTTCTCTGGGTTAATTGATAAGCAATTCCCCCAATAATTAGGGGAATAAAAGAACCAGTCAAAGCATTTAACCAGCGATAACTAAAAGTTGAGCGCAGGGAACCTGTTAAATTATTAATGGTTTCAGGATCGGCAGGAAAATGGGAACCAATCCAGATACTAATAGCAATTAAATATTGACTTAACGGTGGGTGCGACTGGAAAAAATCTTTACCGATTAGATATTCATTACCGTATTTAGCATAATAAACTTCATCGAAAACAAGTGTATTAAATTGACTGAGATTCCAAAATCTTATCGCCAGAGAAAATAAAAATATCCCTAGGATAGATAGGTTAAATTTTACTTGAGAATTCATGGAAAAATAATAGTTATTATAACTGGGAATTTTCTGTTAAACGCGAGCGAAATTCTTTGACGGCAAGACGGGGATTAGGATGGTTAACATATTCGGCTAATAATTCTAAATTTAAATCTGGTAATAAAGCACTTTTAGGGATTAAAATATATTCGCCATTCTCTTGCAAAGAATAGATTTTTAACTGATTATCTTGCCAAAACCAAACCTCTTGAGTTCCCAATCTTTTATAAACTTCTAAAACTTTCAGGCTGCCACTGGTTAAGATTATTTCTATCGCCAAATCAGGAAACTCTTTTTCTGTAAATAAACAAAAACATTCATCTGGTTCTTTTCCCGCTTCTTTTTCCTGTTTTCGCAAAGTGGTGGAACCTAATCCCCAGAAATCAATTTCAGCATATTCTAAATAAACTTCTACCAATCTACCGATATTTTTTTTGCTAACTTCGTGACGACGACTAGGAGCCATAATTTCTACCATTCCATCTAAGTAAGTAATGCGATAACTGGAACTATCTTCTAAATGTTTTAAGAGGGTTTCGTACTGTTGCCAATTAACCCCAGAAATAAACATTCTTTGTTCAGGATCATTAGCTTTTAACTCGAAATCTTCTAATCCTTTTAACAGAATCGTAGTCATCATACAATTAATTACCTCATCTATCTTACTTAATTACTCAGGAAGACTTATTTTGATTTCTTCTGGCGTTAATTTTAGCGCGTAAAATCCTCACTTTATAGGGATCAGCATCTTTTCGCCACAGTATCTGATAGCCTTTGATTGTAGCACAATTCTCCTCTAAACATTTTTGCCAACCCTGTAAACGTTCGATCGCTTTTCTATCCTCTAACAATCCCCAATCCTTTTCTAATTGAGTTAAGCGAACCAATTTATCATAGTTAGGATAATCCGCCGTTACTAAAAGCTCTTTTTCGTGTAGAATTGGCGGATTAGGACTATCCCGATAATCGCGAAAACTAAAATCAGCCGAACCTAAATATACATCCATGCTAGTGGCTAAAATCGGATGTATTTCTGTATCGAAATTGGGGTAATAGAGATAGGAAATTTTGGGTTGACGAAAGGATAAACGAATGACGTTAGCATTTTCTAACCGTCCGATAGTTTGACTAGCACAACCTTCATATAAGCGTAATAACATCGGTAATTTTTCCAGAACGCTAATATGAATAGTTAGGGAATAACGGGAAAGTTTACCTAAGGAACTATTTTCACAAGTACGAGCGATCGCTGGCAAATTTCCCGCACTTATTAACACTTCTTCTGCTAAAGCGCAAGCATTGCGATAACTGCCAAATAAAGCTTTAAAATCGGCACGAGTAGCGGGGGATAATTCCCTTACTTTCGGACAGTGGCTAAATTGACTTAAAGCTAAATAAAGTAAAAGATCTGCGCGTCTTTTATCGGCAATTATCTCCCATTCTTCCGCTTCTGTTACTTGTAAAATCACTTGAAAAGCTCGTCTAAAAGTTCCAAATTCTGCCTTAATTTCTTCCTCTTGTAATAATTCTCCTGCGACGGGTAAACGTCCCTGCTGGGTGTAAAATTCCATTAGGGGAGTCAATAAATCTTCGTAATCTTCAAAGCGTTTGAGATGGGTTTTAATTTTAGGAGTGGTGGCGCGGGAACGACATCTCGATAAACGAAAAGTTTCGGCTTTTTCTTCCTCTCGAAAAACTAGATAAACTCCCAAAGTTATCGGAATAGAATCAACCCCTAAACTGCTATCAATATACTGTTTTAGTTCTTCCTGTTGATAGTATTTTTGAAAGGTATTGCGACGGGTTATAATTCCATCTTCATAAGCCATTAAACCCCGTTCGCTATCATCAATTAAAATTTGTGCCGAAACAATTAAAACTTGACGGGTTAATTGCCAAGCTTTTAATAAAGCTTCCTGCCGTTCTTCGGCGGATTCAATAACATTAATTACATAGCCTAAATTAACAATATCAGATTCAATTAAAGGACTATCGGGACGATAATAAGGATCCCAACCTTCACTTTGATAACCCTGTTCAGCTATCCGTTCTATATCACCTCCATAACCACAACCGTAATCAAAAAAAGTGGTTTCAGGAAGAAATAATCCCGCCGCTAATGCTAATCTTGTCGGACGAGAAAGGGTTTTGCGAACAAGAGCGGCTTTGTGGCGATCAATTATTATCGATTTTTCCCTTTGTCCCTCTAAATTACAAACTAAATAATCTCCTGCAAAATCAAGGTGATGCTTTCTTAAAAGCCGTTGCCATTCCTGTTTAGTACCGATGGGATAAGAACTGTTTAAAAGTCCTAAAGCACTCTCGATTTTTGTGAGATGCTCGAATTCTTGATAAAGAGGATAGTCCCTAGTAACAAAAGTTTCTTTTCGGTGTAAAATTGGCGGATTATCAGCATTTTGATAATTCCATTCACTTAAGATTAATGTCCCCAAATCTACCACTAAACTTTTAGTTAAAACTGGGTGAGGTTCCCGATCAAAATCGGGATAAAAAAGATAGGATATTTTCGGTTTATCGGTGCTAAATTTAATTATTGTTGCCTCAGATAAATGCTGATTAATTCTTGCTTGTTGTTCGTAATTCTGGAGAATAGGATCAAGTTGATGTAATGCTTCTCGATGAACATAAAGCGCCCCCGGTAATAGTTTACCGATGGGACTAACTTGACACAGTTGCACGATTAAGGTGAAATTATCAGCCATGGCAATTAATCTGTCTAATAACAAATTCTAGAGACAGAAAAAAACTAAATAAATCTAGTTAAATGAACCCGATAGCGCTCTTTTTTTGTCACAGTAACCTCCCCCACTTCTAAACGACCTTTTCCCCGAAAAGAAATCAAATCACCGGTTTTAACGTTATAACTAGATTGACTGATATCTTTCCAGTTAACTCGCACATCCCCAGCACTAATTGCCTCGGCCATTTTACTGCGAGAAATGCCAAAACCCGCCGAGGCAATCGCATCCAAACGTAGGGAAGCTTCCACGGTATTAATTTCTTTTTTTTGCGGTGGTCTAACTTTTAATTCCGTCAAAGGAATCGGGCTAGTTTTCACGGGAACCGAACGCACTTGTAGTAAATTAGCACATAAAAAATCTGCCAATTCAGGCACTACAATCGCCTGCGCTCCTCGCTCACCTAAAACGATTATATCGCCGACTTTTTCCCGGACGATCCCTGTCCCCAACATTGCCCCTAAAAAATCCCGGTGGTTAGCGGTATCAAAAAGAAAATTACCGGCAATATCAAGGGCAGATAGGGGAATATCTGTTTCTGCCAAAGGTAAATCAACTCTAGCAATACCGAGGCGCTGTCTTTCTGCTTGGGGATAACCGCCCGATTTTTGCATTGACACATCGGTTAAACGCTGAAAAACTCGTTCTACTTCCGCTAAAACCGCAGGAGAAAGAAAGTCTGTCACCGTCACTTCCCAAGTCTTAATCGCTTGTTCGGCTTTATCAATAACTTTCGCTATTTCCTCGCGGTTCTCGACACCCTTTAGTAATTCTTCTCTTGGTAACATTGTTTTCTGGTAATTAATCAAAAATTCTTAGGAAAAAATCAGATGAACCATAACTTATTCCCGATAACCGTTCACCGTTCTAGGGCGTATCCTTGCAGATTTTCGGGGTTAAATTGACGGAGGATAAGAGTCGCTTGATTTTTTAGGTTTTCCGAACCCTGCACGATAATAATATATTTTCCGGCACCGAGACGATTGCGATAGGGAAGTGCATCGCCACTGCCGGACGATAAACCCACGCCACCACCGACGAAAATACTGCCCATCGCCCCCCCAATCGCCCCGGCAATACCGCCGACGATATGATTGCCCGGTTCTCCGGCCCAATCAAAGGTATGCAATCCCGTAATCAGGTTAAAAAGGTAGCCACCAGCAAAACCGAAGGGAATTAGCCAAAAAGCCATGAGAGTGGCCCGTTTTTTGGCTTGTTGAAAGGGATCGATCAAACCGAACTCATCGGCACTTTTATAGCCGCGACCGAGAATGGTCACTTGAGATTGGGGAATTCCCGCCTTTTCCAGGGCAACGGAAGCTTCTTCTGCTTGTATGCGATCAGCTAACACGGCAATGAGATAATTCATATTCTCCAACTTTTAAGGCTATCTTCATCTCCTATTGTAAGGATTTTGGGGACTGAAAAGCTGCTCGATCGAGAAAATATTCAAGGGGATGCGTTAGTCAATCTTGGATAGGATTGATTAATGTGGAATTATTGGCAATTCAAGAAATTGCTCTATCTTGGTTATTTTTGGCACTAATTTACTATAAATAAAGATGATTTAATTGTTATTGTTAACAAGAAGTTTTTTAGAATTATCACAATTGGTATTATACTATAAAGCTTGACTGATTCCTGTCATTATTTGAATGTTTTTATCTGCTACATCTGACACAAAAACTAAAAAATAGATTAGATTTTTGGTAATAATATCTAGTCTTAAGTAATTCACTTGTTCGCCAATTAAATTTATGATAAATAAAGAGAAATAAATAGCGCAGTTCCAGCCTTCTCTTATCGACCTAGACCAATTTAGATGCGCGGCAGCTTATTAGTTAAAATCGACTTGACTGCTGAAATAAGGAATTGATTCCCTGACCGAAGATTGACTTCTCTCTTGTGTTTAGTTGTGGCGCTGGGATTCCTAACCGTTGTATGATGGAAAAATGCGAAGACTCACAATCACTCGACCCGACGACTGGCACCTTCATCTCCGCGATGGTGCGGCACTGAAAGCGGTTCTACCCCATACGGTGCGTCAGTTTGCCCGTGCCATTGTCATGCCGAATTTAAAACCCCCAGTGCGCTCTGTGGCTGATGCCGCCTCCTACCGCGATCGCATTCTGGCAGCAGTTCCAGAGGGTCAACAGTTCGAGCCATTGATGACCCTCTATCTCACCGATAATACCAGTCCCGAAGAAATCGTGGCAGCGAAAGCCTCCCAGTTTGTCAAAGCGGTGAAATACTACCCAGCCGGTGCGACAACTAATTCCGACTTGGGGGTGACGGACATTCGTAGGTGCGATCGCGTTTTTGCGGCCATGGAGCAGGTAGATATGCCGCTACTACTGCACGGAGAAGTTACCGATGGTGATATTGATGTGTTCGATCGAGAGAAAGTGTTCATTGAGAAGCACTTGCTCCCACTGATAACAAGATTTCCGAAACTGCGTGTCGTGTTTGAACACATTACCACTGCCGATGCGGTCAAGTTTGTTCTATCTGCTAACAACAATGTCGCCGCCACAATTACGCCCCAACATTTATTGTTTAGCCGAAACATTCTCTTTACCGGTGGCATTCGTCCCCATTTTTATTGCCTGCCGATTTTGAAACGAGAGGATCATCGTTTGGCACTTTTGCAAGCGGCCACATCGGGCAATCCCAAGTTTTTCCTAGGGACCGATAGTGCGCCCCATTCTCGCTACAGCAAAGAAAGTTCCTGTGGCTGCGCGGGTTGTTATTCGGCTCTGCACGCCCTAGAGTTGTACGCAGAAGCCTTTGAGAGCGTCGATGCGCTTGAGCAACTGGAAGGGTTCGCCAGCTTCCACGGGCCAGATTTTTATCAACTCCCCCGGAATACCGAACAAATCACCTTAACCAAAACCCCTTGGCGCATTCCCGATGAATTGCCATTTCCCGAATCTGGACTGGTGCCGTTACGAGCGGGTGAAGAGATAAGCTGGCAGTTGGGGTAATAAAAACCGCCAGTCTTAGCTTAAATATAATGTTTGTGGCTTTTATGCTCTCGTCTTATTTTGATAATAGTCGCGGGTTCCCTTGGCATCTAGGGCTTCTCCGAGACGAGCAATGGCCTGGGCGTAGGCGGCGTTACGCAGAGATATATCGAATTCCTGGGCGAAAGACCAGACTTTTTCCGCTTCTGTCACCATTCTTTCTTTTAAGCGCTCATTGATCTCGTTTAATTGCCAATAAAGACCGCTGCGATTTTGCACCCATTCAAAATAACTCACCGTTACCCCACCCGCGTTAACCAAAATATCGGGGAAAACGAGAATTCCTTTTGAGTCTAAAATGCGATCAGCTTCTGAGGTAGTCGGACCGTTGGCTACTTCAAAGATATATTTTGCCCGCACGCGATCGGCATTTTCGGCGGTAATTTGGTTTTCTAGGGCGGCTGGAATCAAAACATCCACATCTAGGGCTAATAATTCTTCATTACTAATCGCCTCGTGTTCTACGATATTACACACAGTACCCTCACAGTAAATAGCAGTAATTCCGCGATGTTCCTGTTTATACTCACGAATGCTGGCAATATCTAGGCCTTTTTCCCGATAAATGCCGCCCTGGGAATCACTTACCGCCACCACTTGATAACCGGCTTTGGCGAGGAGATCCGCCACTACGGCCCCAGCGTTACCGAATCCCTGGACGGCTACGGTAGTATTAGCGGGTTTTTTGTCTAATTTCGGCAAAAGAGAATGAATAACATGAAAAGCACCCGTTCCCGTCGCCGTATCGCGACCACGACTGCCTCCCATGGTTAAAGGTTTCCCCGTCACCACCGCCGGACTAATTTTACGCTGAATGATGCTGTACTGGTCCATCATCCAACCCATGATCATCTCGTTGGTATAGACATCGGGGGCAAGAATATCCACATCGGGACCAATAAAGTCGGCTATACCCTCGATATAGCCCCGGCTAAGGCGTTCTAACTCGGCTTTTGACAATTCTTTCGGATTGAGGGTAATGCCGCCCTTAGCCCCACCAAAGGGCAAATCCAGCAGGGCGCATTTAAAGGTCATCCAAAAGGCCAGGGACTGCACCTCATCAATGCTGACGTTGGGATGATAGCGCACACCTCCTTTGCCAGGGCCGCGGGTGTCATCGTAGCGGACGCGGTAGCCTTGGAAGATTCTTAAAGTGCCGTTGTCCATACGGACGGGTATGGAGACGCTGAGACTAGCTTTGGGATATTTTAACCGCTCGATCGCATCATCGGAAATGGAGACATACTTAAGGGCCCGTTCTAGGCGACTGCTGGCATCGGTAAAGAGTGATTTCGACATGATTTTTTTCCCCCTATCTATCCCCATTAGAACATGGAAAAAAAGTATATTTGGCTACAGTTTATTTTTCTTAATTAACCGTGGGCGGGAATCGCCGAGTATTGGAAATTTTAGTACAAATGCTCGAACTGCCTCTCCCTGCTCCGCAGCTCCGGCACTCCCCTGCAATCTTAACGAGTGATTTAGATAATGAGATACAGGAATCAGGCATCAGCTTTTCGCTGATGCCTGAAGATAAGAAATCTGAGGCCGAAAAACAGCCAAGTTTTAGGCGACATTACCTGCTGTGGCAGTAATAATTTGACGTACTTGAGCATCGGTCAGATTAGGATTGGCACTCAACATTAGGGCCACCACTCCGGCCACATGGGGTGCTGCCATGGAGGTTCCACTCAAGAAACCATAGCCACCATTAGGGAGAGTAGAATACACTTGTACGCCTGGAGCGGTGACATACCGCATCGAAGAATTGGAGCCAGCACGATTGGAGAAGGAAGCCATCTGGTTAGAACTATCAACGGCACCTACGGCAAGACCCCAAGAGGTGGCACTGGAAGCGGGATAACCGGGTTGAGCTGCCCCCGCATTACCGGCGGCCATAACCACGATAACACCACGACTGCTGGCATACTGGAGGGCGGATTGAACCGCACTGTCAGTGCTACCACCCCCCAAACTCATATTAATCACATCGGCACCGTTGTCCACAGCGTAGCGAATTCCCTGGGCAACGCCACTATAGCTGCCACTACCGGAATCGCTCAAAACTTTCACCGGCATAATTCTGGAATTGTAGGCCACACCAGTGGCCCCGAAACCATTATTAGCAGCAGCAATGGTTCCCGCCACATGGGTACCATGGCGGTTGCCATCTAAAGTGTTATTATTGCCATTGGCAAAGTTCCAGCCATAAACGTCATCAACGTAACCGTTGCCATCGTTATCAAGACCATCATTGGCAATTTCGCCCGCATTCGTCCAAATATTGCCCGCTAAGTCGGCATGATTGCGGTCAACTCCTGTATCTAGTACAGCAACGACTACTCCTTGTCCTGTATAACCTCTTGCCCAAGCTTCGGGAGCATTAACTAAGTTAACCCCCCAGTCATTAGCACCACCAAAAGTGGGAACATCGGCAAAAGGACTTTGATTCAAGGCTCCGGCGACGGCTTTCGCGGCATTAACTAAACCGTATCCTGAAATGGCACTATATCCTGGTGTGACTGTGGCTGTGGTCGCCGAAACAGCGAGATTATAGTTGGTATCGCCAGTATAGGGATAGACACGAATGTAGTAGGTGCCTGCACTCAACTGACTGGTAATGCTCTCAGAAGCCGTACCACCGTTAGTAGAGGAGGCAATGACAGAACCGCTACTATTTAACAGTTGCACGTCCGCGTCGGCGGTCATTCCAGTTAGACCAAGATTAAAGTTACCAGAATTAGCGAGGGTGAAACGATAGTAATCGTTGGTATCGGTGCTTCCTACCCAATCGGT